>NZ_JBFBDY010000676.1:0-3227 GCF_040683475.1 Kitasatospora sp. NPDC093558
GCCCTGGCGTCCCTGGGGTGAGGGCGCTGCGGGGCCTCTAGCTGCGGGGCCTCTCACAGGGGCCACGGACGGCGGCCACTGGCAGCGGCCGCTGTCGGCGGCCAGTGACGGCGGCCACTGACGGGTGATCGCCGGTGCGGCGCCCGGGGAACCGGGCAGGTATGGGGCGGTGTTCCCCCGAGGGGACGCGATCGCGGGGCCGGACCGGAGGGAGTGCCGAGTGGAGGCGTCATCGAGGCTGGAGGCGTCGTCGACGAGCGGCCGGGAGCTGCTGGCCGCGGCGGGGGTGCTGTTCCCGGACGAGCACGGGCGCGTGCTCGTGGTGCGGCTGCCGTACGACCGCAAGCACCCGGTGGCGATCCCGGGCGGTGGCTGGGAGCCGACGGACCGTTCCCCGCGCGCGACCGCCCTGCGCGAGATCGCCGAGGAGCTCGGGTTCACGCCCCGGCTCGGGCCGCTGGCCTGCCTCGACTGGACGATCGACGACCACCGGCCACCGGTCGCCGCCCACCTGTACTGGGCCGAACCGATCGGCGCGCAGCAGGCGGCGGCGATCCGGGCGGACGCGGCGGAGGTCGGCGGCTGGGTGTGGCTGTCGCCGGAGGCGGCGGGACACGCGCTGCCGCCCCGGCTGTCCCGCCGGGTGACGGCCTGCCTGCGGGCGCCGCGGACGGCCGGGCCGCTGGAGCTGGAGGACGGCTGGCCCGCCGGACACACGCTCGAACACCTCCCGGCCGCACCGCCGCCGCCCGAGTACACCGGGGCCGCCGGGATCCCGGAGCTCCAGGGCCACGGGGAGCCGGACCCCGCGCCGCCGCTGGACCGGGCCGCCTTCATCGCCTCCCGTCCCCGGATCCGGGCCAAGGCCCGCACGGTGTTCACGGACGCCGCGGGGCGGGTACTGCTCGTCCGGCTGAAGCCGTGGGACGGGCCGCGCGGACTGGTGCCGTACTGGACCCTCCCGGGCGGCGGCATCGAGGCGGACCGGGAGCTGCCCCGGGCGGCGGCCCGGCGGGAGGTCCGCGAGGAGCTGGGGTGGGAGGTCGAGCCGGGGCGGCTGCTCGCCCTGGACTGGCTGCCGTCCTCCGCCGCCGATCCGGCGGTCGACCGGGACGACGCCGTCCTCGTCTACGTCTACGACGGCGGCACGGTGACGGACCGGATGCTCGCCACGATCGTCCTCGCCGAGGACGAACTGGTGGACTGGCGCCTGTGCGAACCGGCCGAGGCCCGGGCGGTGCTGTCCGCGCCCTCCTGGGCCAGGACGGCCGCGGCGCTGGCCGCCCGGGAGCACGGCGGCGGCCCGCTCGAACTGGTCGACGGGCGGCCGGTGGGATAGCAGCGGGGCGCCGGTGTGATCCACACTGGGGGCATGCAGAACGCGATCGGGGACGTACTGACCGGCCGGCGGGTGGCGTCGGTCAGCGGTGGCGGCCGGCTCGACCTCACGTTCGACGGGCCGGTGAGCGTCCGGGTGGCGCACGAGTTCCGGTTCGCGGCGCCGTCCTTCGCCGCGCCGGCCGAGGTGGAGCACTTCTTCCCCGCCCTGACCTTCCGCCCGACGGCGACGCTGCTCGCGCTCGTCGGCCGGACCGTCGGTTCGGCCCGGGTCACCCTGGCCGGCGGGCTGGAGCTGGACTTCGCCGGCGGCGGCGCGCTGTCCGTCCCCCCGCACGCGGTGCTCGCGCCATGGAGCGTGGTCACGCCCGACGGCGAGCTGTGCGCCGGGCTGCCGGGCGGCGAGGTCAGCTGGACGGACCGGGCGGAGGCGGAGGCCTAGAGGGACGGCCCTGGCCGGACGGGCCGGGACCGGCGAGTGGTGGCCCGCCGGTCCCAGGGTGCCGGACGGCGGGTCAGACCTCCAGGTCCGACTCGATCCGGACGAGCTGGTGGCGGGCCATCGCCAGGTTCGCACGGCCCTTGTCCAGGGCGAGGTAGAGGAACAGGCCCTTGCCGGTGCGGCCGGTGAGCGGGCGGATCAGGTGGTACTGGGTGCTGAGGGTGATCAGGATGTCCTCGATGCCGTCCTGAAGGCCCAGCATGTCCATGGTGCGCATCTTCGCGCGGACCACGTCGGTGTTCCCGGCGGCGGCCACGGTGAGGTCAAGCCCGCCGGGGCCGTCGAGGGTGGCGAGCGCCATGCCGCTGTTGTAGTCGACGAGCGCGGCGCCGATGGCGCCCTCGACGGTGGTCATGGCCTGCTTGAGGGCGCCGGCTGCGTCGGTCATGTCGGTGACTCCAGTTCCTTGAAGGGGAGGGGGGTTGGGTGGTTGAGAAGGGGCAGGGTCAGGGGGCGGGGTCGGGCGGCGGGGTCGGGCGGTCCGGTCAGCCGGCGTCCCGTGGGTCCTTGGGCACCAGGGTGTCGGTGAGCAGCCCGGCGATCCGCCGGGCCGCGCGGCGGGCCTCCAGGTGCAGGCGGCCGACGTTGACGTCCGGGTGCGCGAGCAGCGTCAGCACGCAGTTGCCGCCGGCCGCGTACGTGGCGACGTAGCCGTGTTCGCCGCGCACCAGGGACTCCCGGAACTCGCCCTGGCCCGTCGTGTCGGCGAGCCGCTGGGCGAGGGAGAGGGAGGCCGCCGTCATCGCGGCCAGGCCCGATGGCTCGGTCCCGTGGGTGTCGTGGGCGACCAGCAGGCCGTCCACGCTGGCCACCAGGCCGCCGGCGAGGTGCGGGATGCGGTGCTTGACGGCGCGGAGCTCGGCGAGCAGCTCGGTCTCCAAGGCGATCAGTTGTCTCCTTCCGACACGCTGCTTGAGCGCCCGCCTCATGGCCGGTACGGCGGGGTCGCGGGCGGAGAGTGGCTCAAAGTCGGGCCTCCAGGAGGGTCAGGACCCGGGTCAGCAGCGCGATGTCCGGGTCGGGCACGGTCAGCGGGACCGCCGCCGGGGTCGGCGGGCGGTCGGAACGGGGGGCGGCGCCGGGTGCCTGGGCAGCGGGTGTCCGGGCGCCGAGTGGGCGGGGGCCGGGTACGGGTGCGGCGGCTCCCGGCGCCCAGGCTCCGGGTGCCCCGGCGCCGGTGAGGGTGGCGCCGGGGACCCGGCGGTGGAGGCCGCCGGAGCGCGGGACTTCGGGTGCGGGTACGGCTGCCGCCGCTGGTACGGGTGCGGGTACGGCCGGAGGCGGAGCCTGAGCCTGTGGCGGCGCCGGAGCCGGCGGCGGCGCCGGAGGCGGAGGCGGCGCCGGAGCCGGAGGGGGCGCCGGAGCCGGCGGCGGCGCGGGCGCCGGA
>NZ_JBFBDY010000677.1:0-3216 GCF_040683475.1 Kitasatospora sp. NPDC093558
GGTGTGGGAGACGGCCTGCGGCGGGCGCAGCAGCGGCCCGGCGCGCTTGGCGAGCGTCCGGAAGGACGGCCCGCCCGCCCAGAGCCGCAGCCGTTCCAACGCCTCGATGAACTCGGCCAGATCGGCGGCCCCGGCCGGATCGGGCGCGCCCGTACGCTCGTCCCCCTTCACGGGGCGAGTTTAGGGCGCCGGTACGACGGTCGGGAGCACGCGTGTCCCTACTTGGACCGCAGGTCGGCCAGGGCGCCCTGCGCCTTCTGGGCCACCGCCGTGGGGAGCGCCCCGTACCTCATGCCGTCGCCCACCATCTGGGCCGGGATGCTGACCGCGTAGGACGCGAAGGCCGCCATGACGGGGGTGGCCTCGCCCTGCTCGCAGAAGTCGAGGTAGCCGAACTCGACGATGGGGTAACCGTTCCTGACGGGCTGCCGGTAGTCGAGCGTGACCGTCACCCTGCCGCCCGCGCTGTTCACCGTGCCCGTCTCGGCCATGATGCTCGCGGACGCGGGGCTCGCTTCCGCGTCGGTGTCGGCGGTCCGCACCCGGGCCGTCCTGAGGGTGCCAACGTCCCGCAGCGGGACGAAGCCGATCGATCCCTGGGTGGCGCGGACGTCGGCCGGCAGGCCCGACGCGCCCGGGCCGGGCGGGAGCGGCGGCTCGGCCTGCCAGGCCGTGCCCGGCTGGACCGGCCAGTCGGCGGGCGCCGCCTTGGCGAGGTACTGGGTGAAGACGAAGGTGGACCACGAGGCGCCGGAGGGAACCCGCACGGCGATCGGGGAGTTCGGCAGCACCGTCATCGGGTTGAGCGCCCGGATCGCCGGGTCGTTCCAGGTCCGGATCGTGCCCCGGAAGACCTTCGCGAGCGTCGGGGCGTCGAAGGTCAGGTCGGACACGCCGGGCACGTTGAAGACGACCGCGACCGGCAGCACGGTGACCGGGAGCTGGACCGCCCGGCCGGTGGCGCAGTGCTTGGCGTACGTGCCCGCCTGGCCGTCGCTCGGCGCGGTGTCCACGGCGACGGCGTCGAGGCCGCCGTTGGCGAACCGGTCCGTGGCGGTGCCGACGGCGGCGCCGGCGGTGTCGAGGGTCAGCTGGTCGGCGGGGCAGGTTTTCGCGAAGTCGGCCTTCCACTGCTGGAGGAGGGCCGCCGCCATCCCGTCGGTGCCGATCGTCGCCTTGCCGGCGGGGGCGCAGATGACGCCGGTCGACTCGGCCAGGGGGACATCCGGCCCGCCGTCCGGCTGGAGGATCCACCAGGAGAGGAAGCCCAGCGAGCCGATGAGCGTGAATCCCGCGACGGCCAGCGCCACGAGCATCAGCATGGCCTTGCCCGGGCGGTCAGCGGGGGGAACGGGGGCGGGGACGACAGCGGGAGGCGCAGAGGCAGCCGGCGTGGGGACGACGGTCGCGCGTGCCGTCGGGGCCGGAGCCGCCGGCAGCACCGGTCCCGTCCGCAGCCGGACCGTCGGCTTCGGCACGCCCGCCGCGACCATGCCCAACAGCGCCTCCACCGTGGGCCGTTGCTCGGGCTCCTTCGCCAGGCACGCGGCGATCAGCGGTCGCAGCTCCGCCGCGAGCCCGGTGAGGCTCGGTTCCTCGTGGACGACGCGGTAGCCCACCGCGTGGGAGGAGTCGGCGCCGAAGGGGCTGCGTCCGGTGGCGGCGAAGACGAGGACGGAGCCGAGGGCGAAGACGTCGGTGGCGGGCGTCGCGGTGCCGCTGCGGAACTGTTCGGGTGCCATGAAGGGCGGGGTGCCGACGGCGACGCCGGTGCTGGTCAGCGGGGATTCGCCGACCGAGCGGGCGATGCCGAAATCGATGACGCGCGGGCCGTCCTCGGCGAGCAGGACGTTGCCGGGCTTGAGGTCGCGGTGGATCAGTCCGACGCGGTGGATGGCCTGCAGGGCCTCGGCCAGTCCGGCGGCGAGGCGGCGGACTTCGGGCGGGGTGAGCGGGCCCTGGTCGGCGACCCGTTCGCCGAGGGACGGACCGGGGATGAAGAGCGTGGCGAGCCAGGGCGCCGGGGCGTCGGCGTCCGCGTCGAGGACGGGTGCGGTGAACGCGCCGCTGACCTTGCGGGCGGCCGTGACCTCCTGCCGGAAGCGCGCCCGGAACTCGGCGTCCGCGGCCAGTTCGGGCCGGATGACCTTGACCGCCACCCGACGGCCGGACACCGACCGGGCGCGGTAGACCACGCCCATCCCGCCCGCACCGAGCCTGCCCTCCAGGAGGTACCCGCCGATCTCCCGCGGATCGTGCTCCATCAGCGTCACGTAGCGGCCCCTCCCCCGGGCTCGGCCGGTCGGCCGACCAGCTCAGCCTAATCGCCCTGCGCATCCGCGATGCCGCCGCTGCCGCCACTGCGGGCGGTGCGGCGCGCGTCACCCGCGCAGGTGGGCGTCGATCCGTGCGGCCACGGCCAGCAGCTCCCGGTCGGCCATCCGCTGGCCGATGAGTTGCACGCCGACGGGGGCGGACCCGGTGACCGGGAGGGGGACCGTCAGGGACGGCAGGCCCGCCGTCGCCGCCGGGGAGGTGTTGCGGATCAGGGTCGAGAACGTCGGCACGTCCCGGCCGTTGAGGGGCAGGGAGTCCTCGTGCCGGTGCAGGGGCCGGGCGCACACCGGGACGGTGGGGCTGAGGATCGCGTCCAGGTCGCGGGCGGTGAACAGGTCGTCGTAGGCGGCCTGCATCGCCTGCCGTTCCGCGAGGGCACCGCGCAGGACGGCGGGCCCCAAGTGGCCCGGGGCGGTGGGCAGTACGGTGGCCTTGAGCGTCTCCGCCATGGCCGGGTCGGCGACCGCGTCGAGGACGTCGGCGGGGGTGAGCCCGGTGCGGTGTTCGTCGAGGTAGCGGCCGAGGGCGGCGCCGAACTCGCCGAACACGAGCGGGAAGCCGACCCGGGAGTCGTACGCGGCCAGGTGCGCCGTGTCCACCGGGACCAACTCCGCTCCCGCGGCTGCGAGTCGGGCGACGGCCGCCTCCCAGGCGGACCGCACCGGGCGCTCCAGGTCCTCGGTGAACACGTGCCGCGGCAGGCCGAGCCGGACCGGCCGGGCGGGTGCTCGGACGCTTCCGTCCTCCCCCGTGACGCAGGTGTCCAGCGCCGTGAGGCGGTCCAGGGTGCGCGCCATCAGGCCGGGGGTGTCGCGGGTGGTGGACAGCGGCGTGACACCGGCCGAGGGGTAGCGCCCGGCGCTGGGGCGCAGGCCGTAG
>NZ_JBFBDY010000678.1:0-3212 GCF_040683475.1 Kitasatospora sp. NPDC093558
CGGTCCGGGTGACGGTCGCCGGCGGATCCCCCGACGCGACCGTGGAGCTGCAGGTCGGCACCTGGGCCCTGGTGGACCCGTACAGCCGCACCGGATACGGCATTTACACGGCGAGCCAGTCCGCGCCGCGCTCCTACCGGCTGCGGCCGGGCGTGAACGACATCAGCGACCCGGCGGGCGGGATCCTCTACGTGCGCCACACGGCGGACTCGCCCGCGGACGCCCCCTCGGTCACCGTGGCGCTCGACGACGGCGCGGCCGTCCAGCCGATCCCGCAGTTCGACCGCGAGACCACCACCAACGCCCAGTGGCAGCGCATGCTGGGCGCCACCACGGCCGCCGGTCCGGTCGAACTGGTCGGCGAGCACGTCATGATCGCGGGGATGCAGGAATCCGCCCTGCGGTACGCGGGCGAGAGCCAGGACGAACTCCTCGACACCTACGAGCGGATCCTCCGGGCCGAGGACGAGCTCGCCGGCCTCGACGGCTCCAGCGCCCGTGACACGCGCTCCCCGCTGCGCTTCCTCGCGGTCGAGAGCCCGTCGCGCACGAACCCCAACGCGACCTACTACCGGATCGCCATGCCCAGCAACCGCGACGGCGTCCTCTACTCCGCGACCGAGGCGGCGAACAGCTGGGGCCTGTTCCACGAGTTCGGGCACCAGCACCAGCAGCGGTGGACCTGGGGCGCCGGCCAGGACACCGACAACATGGTCGAGGTCACCGTCAACCTCTACTCCATGGCCGCGGACCGGCAGTTCACGCACACCACCAACGGCTGGGCGGACGAGACCACGTGGGCCCCGGGCCGGGACTACCTCGCGCAGCAGAAGCGCGACTTCGCCACCGCGCCGAACAAGGCGCAGTTCGACATGTTCGCCCAGCTCGACAAGGCGTTCGGCCCGGCCTTCTACCCGACGCTGCACCGGCGGATGCGGGCCGAACGGCCCGACCTCGCCGACACCGACCGGCAGATGCGCTGGTTCACCGTGACCGCCTCGCAGATCGCCGGCGCCGACCTCACCGACCACTTCGCCAACCGGTGGGGCCTGCCGCTGAACCCGGAGACCCTGGCCGCCCTGGCCGCCCTCGGCCTCCCCAAGCCCGCCACCGATCCGAGCGCCGTCGCCGCGTTCACGGAGAAGAAGGACACCCGCACGGAGATCGTCCGCTTCACGAACCGCACCGGCACGACCCTGAAGCAGTCGTCGCTCGACCTCCGCGAGGGCACGTGGGCCCGTGAGCCCTCGGCGCGGATCCCCAACGGCCGGACGGCCGTGCTGCGGGTGACCACCAGCGCCGGCATCGACGGCACCGCGACCTACGCCCTGCCGAACGGTGCCCAGGCCGGCTTCACCTACCGTAGCCCGGAGTACAGCGCGAACAACTACGCGGTGAGCACCGGTCAGGGCATCCAGGTCACCGTGAACGACCAGGACCGGAACAGCCGCACCACCCCACCCGGCACCTCCCTCGACAGCTACACCAGCAGCGTCCTGGGCAAGGGCAACGACCCCACCGTCTGGGTCACGTACGAACGGGCGTGACGGCGCCGGCGGCCGGGACCGGCTCGGCCCGCGGAGCAGTGTCAGTCCCTGCTGGTAGCGTTCCGCTCGGCCGTGAAGATCAACAGGGAGGGCCGCGCCGGTGCAGGAGATCACGCGTCACGAGGTCGACGGGCGGCGTGTGGCCGAAGCGCTCGACCGCATCGTCGAGCGGACCGGCAACCGGTGGTACGCGATGTGGCAGAAGGACCCGTCCCCGGAGGCGATGCTGGCCCTCCGGGACGAGCTCCTCGACCACGTCGCCGCCCGTACGGTCTCGGCGCCGGCCCGCGAGGAGGCGCCTCCCGGCACGGTGCTGCTGACCGCGGCGGAAATGGCGCTGGGAGCGCTGAGCGTCGGCTGCTTCCCCGACGGGGACCAGGAGATCCCCTTCCCGCTCATCGGCGAGAACCTCACCAGCGAGGACGTCCGGTTCGGCTCCGCCGCGGCGCACGCCCCCACGGCCCGGTGGTGGCTGGACGCGTTCGAGCTGTGCCTGGTCAGCGGGCTGGTGTGGGAACGCGAGCGCGTCATCGGTCTGCTGCTGCGGTCCGACTACGCCCCGGCGATCCGCGACGGCGTGCCGTACTCGCCGCTGACGTCGGTCTCGGACCCGGCGGACCTCGCCGCGATGGACGCGCTGTGCCCCTACCTGGCCGAGGCGAGCGGGCACCTGCCGAGCGACTGGCCCGCCGTGGCCCTGCGCAAGCCGGAGCCCGACGAACTCGCCGAGGCAGCACGGCGGTTGGACGGGGTCCCCGCCCTGACAGCGGATCAACGCCTGCTGCGCGTCCTCCTCGACGATGACCGGCGCGCGTTCGAGCAGGCCTTGGCGGCCCGGCTCGCCGAGTACCGGGACGGCCTGGCCGGCGATCCGGCCCCGAGGACGCTGCTGCCGATCGGCATCCTGGCCCTGGCCGCCCTCGCGGTCCGGGTGCACGGGTGGGACCTGGACGTTCGCTCCGGCTACCTGCCGGCCGCCCTGCTGGGCTCGTCCCCCGCAAACTCGCTGGACCGCGTGTACCTGCGCCTGGTCGCCGAGGAGTCGATACCCGACGGCGCGCGGAGCCAGTTCGGCTACCTGCGCCCCCTGGCCACGGACCTCCTGGCGGGCATCGCCCTGGACGGGCCGGACAGTCTCCGCGTCCTCGACGACCGCGACGTGGCGCTCGTCGACCGTGGCGTCCTCGCGGCCGCCGCGCGCACCAACCTGCTCAACGCGCCGGTGAATTACGACACTTACGACCTCCCCGGCGGCGCGGTCCTGCACATCCTCGGCCACCCGGAGTCGCCGTTCGCCGCCAGCAAGCTGCTCGTCTTCGAGGAGACGGTCCGCGCGGCGGGCGGCCCCGACCTCCCGGCCGACGGCGTGCTGGCCGTCGTCCCGAACCGCCACAACCTGGTCTTCCACCCGCTGGCGGACGAGCACGTCGGCGAGGCCGTCAACGCCCTGGCCCAGTTCGCCCTGGGCGCCTACGAGGACGGCCCCGGACGGATCTCCCCCCGAGTGTTCTGGTGGCGCGCCGGCACCCTGACGTCGATCACGGCCGTCGACCCGGAGTCCCGGACGATGACCATCTCCCCGCCCGACGACCTCATGACGATCATGCGCCGCCTGACCCACCTGACCACCTGAGCCGGGTCAGACGACCTGACCCTCGGCATGCC
>NZ_JBFBDY010000679.1:0-3208 GCF_040683475.1 Kitasatospora sp. NPDC093558
TGTCTCCGCCTACGAGAACCCCGTCCCGGCCAGCCGAGGCATCGTCGCCGAGTCAGCGCGCCGGCTCGCCACCGAGTTCGCCACCGCCACCGACCAGTGGGGCGACACCCCGCTCTACGTCGCCGTCTGCCACACCCTCGCCGACGACACCGACGAAACCGGGGGCAAGCTGGAGCAGGCGTTCGGCAAGAACCGCACCTTCGCCGAGCTGCGCGACAGTCTGCGCACCGCCCTCACCGAGCGGGTGAACAGCAACTGATGCCCGTCGACCTCACCCCCGCACCGGCCCCGTCGCACGAGCAGGACCAGGCCGTCCTCGTGCTGCGCCTTGCCGGTCCCCTGCAGTCCTGGGGCGAACGCAGCGCCTTCAACCGCCGCGACACCCCGCCCCAGCCGACCAAGTCCGGTGTGGTCGGCCTGCTCGCCGCCGCCGCAGGCCGTCCCCGCGAAGCGGACATCACCGACCTGGTCGGTCTGCGCCTGGGCGTGCGCATCGATCAACCCGGCACCCTGCTGCGCGATTACCACACCGCCAGCGACTACCGGGGCAGGCCGCTGCCGCAGGCCGGTGTCAACGCCAAGGGCCTCCAGAAGCCGACTTCCCCGGCCAAGGACACCCACGTCACCCATCGCTACTACCTGCAGGACGCGGTGTTCGTCGCGGCCGTCCAAGGCCCGGCTGCCCTCGTCACGACGCTCGCCGAGGCCATCCGCCACCCGGCCTTCCCGCTCGCCCTCGGCCGGCGCTCCTGTGTCCCCATGCAGCCGATCGCCCTCGGCACGGTGCGCAACGGGTCCCTCGTAGACGTCCTCGCCGAAGAGCCGTGGCAGGCGGGGGAGGCCGCGAAGGCCACTTACCGCCGACGGGCCCAGCGTGGCCCGGAGGCGTCTTCCCCGCACCTCATCGACCTGGCCGCGACCTTCGACGACCTGTCCGGCGAGGACACCCTGCAGGACGTCCCATTGTCCTTCGCTCCCCGCGAACGCGGCTTCACCACTCGGCGGATCCGACACGCCTGGCTCACCGTCCCCACTGGCCTGCCCCCATCCGCCACGACCGCCGGCGGTGCCCGTCCGACCCACGACCCGTTCGCACTGCTGGGCTGGTGACCCGATGACCTACCTCTCCCGCGTCCGCATCAACCCCCTGCGCGCTGCGAGCCGCAACCTGCTCGCCAACCCCCGCTCCCTGCACGGTGCCGTCATGGCCGGTATCCCCGACAACGTCCCCGGCGACCGGATCCTGTGGCGCCTGGACGCCGAGCAGGCGCGCCGCCCCATGCTGCTCGTCCTCACCCCCTCCAAGCCGGACTGGACGCACATCGTCGAACAGGCCGGATGGCCCGACGCCGAAGGCGAGCATTACGCGATCCGCGACTACAGTCCGCTGCTCGCCGAGCTTGCCATCGGGCGCGAGTTCGCCTTCCACCTCAAGGCCAGCCCCGTCCAGAACACCTCCCAGCCGGAAAAGGCGAGCCCGCACCGCACCAAGACCGCCGCCGAACTCCACCACCGCTCCTACCGCATGGCCCACCGCACCGCCGCCCAGCAGCTCACCTGGTTCCTGGACCGCACCCACCGCTGGGGATTCACCCTCCCCGAGGCTCGGACCGACGACCCGGCCCCCGGCATTGACACGCCCACCAGCGATCCGTCGGCTCCCCGCGAGGTCCGCATCACCGATCGCAGCCGCACCACCTTTACCAAGCCCGGTACTCGTACCTCCGTCACCCTCACCACCGCCACCTTCGAAGGCCACCTGCGCATTACCGACCCCGGCTTGCTGCAAGCAGCCCTCCTCGGCGGCATCGGCCCCTCCAAGGCCTACGGCTGCGGTCTGCTCACCCTCGCTCCGCTACCCACCGGACACCGCTGACCGATGGCCGACATCTGGTGGAAAGCCCACCCCCACGACCTGCACCGCCTCGCCGACCGCGTCTCCAGCGTCTACGTCGAGCGCAGCCACATCGACCGCGACGAGAACGCCGTCGTCGTCATCAACAAACGCGAGACTGTGCGCGTCCCCGCCGCCATGGTCGCGGTCATGCTCCTCGGCCCGGGCACCCGCATCACCCACGGCGCCGTCAACCTGCTCGCCGACTCCGGCACCACCATGTGCTGGGTCGGCGAGCAGGGCGTGCGCATGTACGCCGCCGGCCTCGGCCCCAGCCGTGGCGCCAGCCTCCTCAACCGCCAAGCCTGGCTGGTGAGCCGCACCAAGGAACGCCTCGCCGTCGCACGGGCCATGTACCGCATGCGGTACCCGGGCGAGGACGTCAGCAGCGCCACCATGCAACAGCTGCGCGGCCGCGAAGGCGCTCGTATCCGCAAGCTCTACCAGGCCGAATCACGCCGGACCGCCGTCCCCTGGAACGGCCGCGTCTACAAGGCCGGCGACGCCCACGCCGCAGGCGACGACCTCAACCGCCTCCTGTCGGCCGCCAACGCCGCGCTCTACGGAATCTGCCACGCCGTCATCACCGGTCTGGGCGCCAGCCCCGGCCTCGGCTTCGTCCACACCGGACTGGCCACGTCCTTCGTCCTCGACATCGCCGACCTCTACAAGGCCGAATACACCATCCCCCTCGCATTCGACCTTGCCAAGCAAGGCCACACCGAGGAACGAGACGCCCGCCTCGGCCTGCGCGACCGGATCGCCCAGGACAAGCTGCTGGGCCGCATCGTCCACGACGTCAAGGCACTCTTGAGCCCGGACGGCACCGACATGCCCGACCTCGAGGTCAACGAACTCTGGGACGAACGCGTCGGCACAGTACAAGGTGGCGTCAACTGGTCGGACACCGAAGGCCCCACGACGGCCACTGTCTCCGACCCGGGAATGGGCGATGAGCATCTGGCCATCATCGGCCCGGAGTTCAACCAGGACACGAGCAGCCCATGACCGTCATCATCCTCATTGCAGCACCCGAAGGCCTACGCGGCCACCTCACCCGCTGGATGGTCGAAGTCAACGCCGGCGTCTTCGTCGGCACCCCCAGCCGCCGCATCCGCGACCGCCTCTGGGACCTCCTCGCCACCCGCATCGGCGACGGCCAAGCCGTCCTCGTCGAACCTGCGACCAACGAACAGGGCTGGACTGTCCGCACCGCCGGCAAGGACCGCTGGAAGCCCGTCGACTTCGACGGACTGATTCTCTCGGCCCGCTCACGCCGCTAAACCCGCAGGTCATGAAGTGTCGGCCCCGCAC
>NZ_JBFBDY010000680.1:0-3202 GCF_040683475.1 Kitasatospora sp. NPDC093558
GGTAGGTGGTCCAGGAGGCGGGGCCTGCGGCGGTGCCGTCGGCGTAGGTGGACTGGACGTTGGCCATCAGGGAGCCGTTGAACCGGGTGGGGATGACCAGTGCGTCGGTGGTTCCGGTGGCGTCGGCCATGGCGGGCTTGTCGTAGGAACGGATGTTGAGTTGCCAGGGGACGCCACCGGAGTAGCGGACTTCGAGGGTGGTGTTGATGCCGGCGGCGCGGTCGCCGGCGAGGCGGGTGAGGCCGTCGGCGGTGAGGGTGAGCTGGTCGCCGTCGAGGGTGTAGTCGATGTTCTGGATGAGGGGGAGCTCACCCCGCCAGAGACCCGCGAACCAGAGGCCGTTGCGGTTCAGGGTGATGGTCTGCGCGGCGATGGGGCCGGACTTCGGCACGAAGAGGTTGTCGGTGGAGGCGGTGCCCGAGCGGGTGGTCCAGGACGCCTCGATCAGGTTCATCAGGGTCCGGTCCCGCCACTGGAGGGCGGCGCGGTCCAGGTAGTTGGCGTCGTCCCAGAGCGCGGTGGTGAAGCCGTTGGCCCGGGCCACGTAGTTGACGTGCTCGTAGAACTTCAGCATCTCACCGTATTCGACGGTGCCCGAGTTGGGCTCGCTGAGCAGGCCGTACTCGCCGACGTAGACGGGGATGCCCTTCTTGACGAAGGTGTCGTGCACCCGGGCGAAGCCGTCGGTGAGGTCCTTCTGGCTGGCGGCGTCGTAGGTCGTGCCGTTGGCGATGTTCACGCTGAACGGGTACCAGCTGTAGTAGTGCACGGTGGCGACCAGGTTGCGGTCGTGCAGCGAGCTCATCGTGGTGGACAGGTCGTCGAGCCAGTGCTGGGCGTTGTTGGTCTCCTCCGAGGGCAGGACGAGCAGGCGGTCCTTGTTCCTGCCGCCGGAGTTGCGGACGATGCTGTGGAAGGAGGTGTTGAGTTCCCGCAGGTACTGGGTCTTCTGGGCGTCGGTCGCGTTGTCGAACTGCGGTTCGTTGATGCTCTCCATGAGCAGCGTGCGCGGCTCGTCCTTGAAGGCGGTGGCGATCTGCTGCCAGGTGGAGTTGAACCGGGCCATGATGGTGTCGTGGTCGGTGGACATGTACTTGATCCACTGCCACGAGTCGTGGTGGACGTTGATCTCGACGTAGAGGCCGTCCTCCAGGGCCCAGTCGACGACCTGCTTGACCCGCTTCATCCACACCGGGTCGATGGCGTACGGGGCGGTGGCGGACTGGTGCGGGGACCAGGTGACGGGGATCCGGATGCTGCGGAAGCCTTCGGACCGGAGATGGTCGAACAGCGCCTTGGTGGTGAGCGGGTTGCCCCAGGAGGTCTCGCCGGGGATCGCGTCGAGGGTGTTGCCGAGGTTCCAGCTGGGCTGCATCTGGGCCACGGCGGCCATCGGGTCGTGCGGGACCCTGGCCCCGGCGGCCTCGGCTGCCGCCCGGGGCTGGTCGGTGGGGGCGGCGATCGCGGTGCCGCTGCAGAGGGCTCCGGTGGTGACCAGGGCCACGACGAGGCCGGCCGTCCGGTGGAGGCGGCGGGCGAGCGGGCGGGCGATCTGCTGTGCGTCGTTCACGGGACGTCCCTTTCGGGTGAACGGGCGGGGGAGACCCTGACGGGTGGTCAGGGGAGCGGGAGGGGCTCGTAGTCGAACCGGTCGAAGTGGACGGTGCCGGCGGCGGCGTACATGCCGATGACCCGGCCGGTGAAGCCGCCGGCCGCCTCGGTGGAGAGGTAGCGCCCGTCGAGGGCGGCGAGCTCGGCGAAGGTGCCGTCGGGCTCCTCGACGCCGAGGACGACGTCGTCGGGGCCGGTGCGCGGGCCGCGCGTCGGCCGCGGGACGACGTCGACACCGAGCACCACGGGTCCGGCGGGCACCGGACGGGAGGCGACCTCGGTGCGCAGCGAGCCGATGCGGGCGAGGACCTTCACCTCGCCGTCGGCCGCCTCGATCTCGTAGTGGTGCTCCTCGTCCATGCGGACGGCGAGGCCGCCGCGGCCTCCGGTGGGGTCGATCAGGGTGCGGGCCCGGCAGCCGAGATGCTGTTGGCGCCGGCCGACGAACACCACGTCGTTCTCGTCGAGGGAGGCGCCGGCGGCGCGCAGGGTGAGCCAGCCGGAACGTTCCTTCGTGGTGACCAGGTGCTCGGGACGGCTCCGTACCGAGATCCACTGGGGGTGCAGGTCGCTCTGGTCGAAGTCGTCCCGGGCCGGAACGGCGGGAGCCGGGTGCAACGGCCAAGCCGGGAGCGGCAGTTCGGGGGTGACCCGGCCGACCACCGGCCAGCCGTCCACCCACTCGACCGGGGCGAGGAAGGTCTCCCGGCCGAGCACGTACCAGGCGGGGGTGCCGCCGCGCGGCCGGACGGCGAGCAGCACCATCCACCAGGAGCCGTCGGGCGCCTGGACGAGGTCGGCGTGCCCGGTGTTCTGGATGGGACTGTTGATGCCGCGGTGGGTCAGTACCGGGTTGGCCGGGCACGGCTCGAAGGGGCCGGAGGGCGAGGTGCCGCGGGCGACGGAGACGGCGTGGCCGCGCTCGGTGCCGCCCTCGGCGATCATCAGGTACCAGTACTCGCCGATCCGGTACAGGTGCGGGGCCTCGGGGGCCATGGCGCCGGGCGCGCCGGACCAGATCCGCTGCGGCTCGCCGAGGGTCTCGCCCGTGGCCGGGTCGAGGCGGACCTGGGAGACGCCGGCGACGGTGCACCAGCAGGTGCCGTCCTCGTCCCAGGCGAGGTCCGGGTCGATGCCGTGGACGTCGGGCAGCCGGATCGGGTCGGACCAGGGGCCGGCCGGGTCGGTGGCGGTGAAGAGCAGGTTGCCGTCACCGCTGACGTTGGTGACGATCAGCCAGAAGCGGCCGTCGTGGTGGCGCAGCGTCGGGGCGTAGATCCCACCGGAGGACGGGGACTCGCGCGGCAGGCGCAACTGGCTCGGCCGGTCGAGGGCGTTGCCGATCTGGGTCCAGTTGAACAGGTCGCGGCTGTGGAAGACGGGGATGCCGGGGAAGTACTCGAAGCTGGAGCAGGCGAGGTAGTAGTCGTCGCCCACGCGGCAGACGCTCGGATCGGGGTGGAAGCCGGGGATCACCGGGTTGGGGAAGGTGCCGGCGGGCTGGTGCTGGTCTGACACGTGAGGTTCCTGATTCGTGAGGAGGTGGGCGGTGGTGCCCCGGGCCCCGGGCCCTGGAGGGAGTCGGGGCCGG
>NZ_JBFBDY010000681.1:0-3199 GCF_040683475.1 Kitasatospora sp. NPDC093558
GGCAGCGCGGCCCCCACCACCATCGCGGCGCCCGCCGCTCCCGCCGAGGTCGCGCACGAGACGACGTCCGACGCGACCACCTGGGCCGCCATCGGCACCGCCGCCGCGGCCGTCATCCTCGTCGCCGTCGGCTACTGGCTCCGCGTCCGCGTCCGCCGCTGACCCTTGCCTCTTCGGTACGTGGTGGAACCATCCGCTCCGTACCGCCGTCCATGCTCTCAAGACCGGCCGCCACCCGGCGGTCGGACGGACGAAAGGGAGCACGGCCTATGAAGAAGGTCCTCATCACCGGCGGGGCGGGATACATCGGCAGCACGGTCGCATCCACGCTGCTCGACCGGGGAGTGACCCCCGTCGTGCTCGACGACCTCTCCAACGGCCGCGCCGAGTTCGTCGAGGACCGCATCTTCTACCAGGGCGACATCGCCGACGCCGAACTCCTCGACCGCGTCTTCGCCGAACACCCCGATATCGACGCCACGCTGCACTGCGCGGCCCGGATCGTCGTCCCGGAATCGGTGGCCAAACCGCTGTACTACTACCGGGAGAACGTCGCCAAGACCGTCGAACTCCTCGACTCCCTCCAGCGCCACCACTGCACCCGCGTCGTCTTCAGCAGCTCGGCCTCCATCTACGCACCCACCCCGGACGGCCGCGTCGACGAGACCTGCGCCGTCGACGCCCAGAGCCCCTACGCGCGCACCAAGCAGATGATGGAAGGCATCCTCCAGGACTGGACCCGCGGCGAGGGCGCCGAGGACCAACGCGTCATCACCCTGCGGTACTTCAACCCGATCGGCGCCGACCCGCAGCTGCGCACCGGCCTCCAGGACCTCCACCCCTCGCACGCCCTCGGCAAGCTGATCGAGGCCCACGGCGACGGCACCCCGTTCACCGTCACCGGCACGGACTGGGCGACCCGCGACGGCTCCGGCATCCGCGACTACATCCACGTCCAGGACGTCGCCGACGCCCACGTGGCGGCCCTCCTGCGCTTCGACGAGGTGATCGCCCCGGCCGCAGCCGAACGCTACCGCGTCGTCAACATCGGCACCGGCGAGGGCACCACCGTCCGCGAACTCGTCGCCGCCTTCGAAACCGCGGTCGGCACCCGCCTCGACATCCGCGAGGCCGGCCCCCGCCCCGGCGACGTCATCGGCTGCTACGCCGCCATCGACACCGCCGAATCCCTCCTCGGCTGGACCCCGCGCCGCACCATCACCGAAGCCGTCACCGACGCCCTCGCCTGGCGCACCAAGTGGACCACCCACCTCACCACCGGCACCCCCTGACAACCCGGGGCTGAACGCCCAGGCCCGCCGGACCACTTCACCGCACCCGCGGGCTTGGGCCGGGCCCGACAGCCCCACCCCCCAACCCCGGCCCCCGCGAGGGCCTCCTACCTGCGCCGCGCCCGCGGGCTTGGGCCGGGCCCGACAGCCCCACTCCCAACCCCGCCCCCGCGAGGGCCCCTACTTCACCGCGTCTGCCGACTTCTGCCAGTTGTCGTGGAGGCGGTCGAGGTACGACTGGGCCTGGGAGCCGGGTTTCGCGCCGCGGGCGAAGGCGAGCATGTTGGCGGCGCCGGTGTTGTAGCCGAGGGCGAGGAGTTCGTCGCGGGTGTAGGGGGCGGCGGGCTTGGCGGGGAGCTGGTCGGCGAGGTCGCGCAGGTGCCAGGACTCGGCCTGGACGGCGAGGTCGCGGTCGTCGGGGAGCTCTTCCCAGCGGCGGGCGGCGAAGGGGCGGCCCTGCTTGGTGTCGTCGAACGCGGCTCGGTGCATGTTGGCGATGCCGAAGGAGGCGTCGGGCTTGCTGCGCTGCCAGGCCCGTTCGAGGTCGGGGTCGTGCGGCTTGTAGGACTCGTTGTAGAGGATCGCCATCACGAGCTGCGGGTTCACGCCCGCCTGGGCCGCGAACTCGCGGACGGGCTTCGCGTAGTCGGCGGGGTCGTAGTCCCGCAAGGGGGACGCCGCAGGAGGCGATGAAGGCGATGAAGCAGACGAAGAGGAAGAGGAAGACGAAGGGGACGGCGAGGCGGACGGAGAGCCCGGGTGGTCGCCGCCGCGGATCATGCCCCAGCCGGCGGCTACCACGAGGCCGACGGCGATCCAGCGCCCCCAGCGCGGTCCGTTCCGTTCTTCGCTCACCGTTGCCGTCCCCTCCCCGTTCGTCAGGAAATACGTTCGACGCCCGTACGGGCGGACGCGTGTCGGGCGGGTGCTACTCGCCCGGCTTCTGCTCGCCGTCGAGGTTGCGGAGGAAGTCCTTGGCCTTCTCGACGCCGGTGTCGATGTGGCCGCTGTACTTGCCGTCCGTGCGGTCGTCGATGGCGTCGCCGACCTTGTCCAGACCCTGTCCGATCACGTCGCTGTGCTCGCGGGCGAGGTCGGTGGCCTTGTCCGCGAGGTTCCTCAGACTCTCAAACATGGTGACGCTCTGCTCCTCTGATGCGTTCCTGTAATGGTGCCGACGTGGCGGGGGGCATGATCGTTCGGATCATGACCATCCTAGCGACGGCCACCCGGCGGGCCGCCGGTGCGGAGCGCGGCGGGTGACTTTGCTGAAATGGGTTTGTATGCTCCAGTCCCGTTTCTACGACCCTGTAGAAGCGGGAACCGCTGCCTGGACGGACCGCGTCCCGGCACGCAGAGCGGCGCGCTCGCGTCGCGGCAGCCGAAACGATCGAGGGAAGTGCGCATGGCCGGGCAGCGGGCGAGAACGCCGTACCAGGATGCCGGGCCGCGCCCCGACGACGCCGCCGTTCCGGCACAGCGGTCCCGCCCGGCGGGTACGGGCGAGCCGGCCTCGGCGCGCGGCGCGCGGGGCCAGCGCGCGGGTGCGGCCGCGCGCCGCAAGCAGCAGGCGCAGAAGCGCGGGAGCCTGGCGGCGGTCGCGCTGGCGGTCGGCCTGCCGCTGGTCGGTGCGGTCGCGGACGAGCTGGGCGGCCCGGGCGTCGGCATCTGCTTCGCTGTGGCCGCGGTCCTCGGGACGGCGCTCGCGGCCGTGCTGTGCAGCCGGGCGGGCCGGTGGTGGGTGGTGACCGCCGCGCCGCTTGTGGTGCTGGTCACGGCCTCGGTCGCGGAGTACGTGTTCAACGGTGACAAGTACCAGAGCACCAAGCAGCTCGGCACCGGCGCGCTGCGCTGGGTCGTCGGGGCGTTCCCGGTGATGGCGGCGGCGGTGGCGGCGGCGCTCGTGG
>NZ_JBFBDY010000682.1:0-3189 GCF_040683475.1 Kitasatospora sp. NPDC093558
AGCCCCCGCCCCCCGCCGGGTACGGCTACCCGCCCCCCCACCGGGGCGGCGCCCAGCCGCCCGCGCCGGAGTGGCCCCAGCCGGCCGCCCCGCACCCGGCCCCGCCCGCGGAGCCGGACGGCTACCAGCCGCCCCCCGGCTACGGCTACCCGCCGCAGCCCCCGCAGTGACGCCGAAGGGCCCGCCGACCAGGTGACGCTGTTGGTTAATTCGGGCCTTTGCGTGACGTCGGCCTCCAAGACCACAACCAGGTCTTGGAGGCCGACGTTGTCGTGTGGGGAGGGTGTCGATGTCGATGCGGCCGGTGGAGTCCGGGGAGATCCCGGCGGAGACGGTGCGGGTGGCGCGGGCGGCGTTCCCGAAGGGGAGTCTGGCGATTCGGGTCCGGGACGAGGTGGGGGTGTTGTTCCGGGACGAGCAGTTCGTGGATCTGTTCCCAGGGCGGGGCAAGCCGGCCTGGTCACCGGGCCGGCTTGCCCTCGTTGTGGTGTTGCAGTTCGTGGAGGGCTGACCGATCGGCAGGCGGCCGAGGCGGTGCGAGCCAGGATCGACTTCAAGTACGCGCTCGGCCTGGCGCTGGATGATCCCGGCTTCGACTACTCGGTGCTGTCGGAGTTCCGCGATCGTCTGGTCGAAGCGGACGCCGGCCGGCGGGTGCTGGACTCCGTCCTGGCCGCCGCCCGGGACAAGGGCCTGCTCACGACCACGGGCCAGGCCAGGACCGACTCGACGCACGTGCTGGCGGCCGCTCGCGCACTGAGCCGACTGGAGATGGTGGCCGAGACACTGCGCGCGAGCCTGAACGCCATCGCCCGCTCCGCCCCCGCCTGGCTGGCCGACGTCGCCGAACCGGACTGGTTCACGCACTACGCCACCCGAGCCAAGGAGTCGCGTTTCCCCCGCAGTCGTGCCAAGCGGGAGGAGGTGGGTCTGCGGATCGGCCGTGACGGCATGCGGCTGCTGCAGGCCGTCTTCGGCTCCGGCACTGCGGGCGCCTTGCGTGAGCTGGACGAGGTGGAGACCCTGCGGCGGGTCTGGGTCCAGCAGTTCCACCTGGTTGATGGCGAGGTGAGAAACCGGGACCCCAAAGACCGGCCGCCGGGCGCGATGCTCCTGGTCACCCCCTATGACGTCGAAGCCCGGGGCAGCGTCAAGCGCGAGATGCAGTGGGACGGTTTCAAGGTCCACCTCACCGAGACCTGCGAGAGCGACGCCGTGCACCTGGTGACGAACGTGGTCACCACGGTCGCGCCGGTCCCCGATGACCGGATGGCCGCCGTCGTCCACGCGGGCCTGGCCGAACGCAACCTGCTGCCCGACGAGCACTGGGTGGACACCGGTTACGCGAACGCCCCCGCCATGGCAGCCGCACGGCGCGATCACGGCGTCGCGCTGCACGGCCCGCTGAAGTCCGTCACCTCGGCCCAGTCCCAAGGCGAGGCCGCCTACGGTCAGGACGCCTTCACCATCGACTGGGACCGGCAGCAGGTGGCCTGCCCGAACGGCGCCGTCAGCAGCCAGTGGGCCACCCGCCGCTCCCAGCAGCGGCTCCCGGTCATCCGGGTCCGCTTCTCACCCGCCGACTGCGGCCCCTGCCCGCACTTGCGCGCATGTGTCAGCTCCCCGAACGCTCAGCGCCGGGAGATCACGCTGCGGACCCGTGACGAGTACGAGGCACTCCACCAGGCCCGGGCCATTCAACAGACCGACGAGTGGAAGGACCGCTACAAGATCCGCGCAGGCGTCGAAGGCACGATCTCCCAAGGTGTCGGACGATGCGGCCTGCGCAGATCCCGCTACCGCGGCCTCGCCAAGACCAGCCTCCAGCACCAGCTCACAGGCGCCGCGATCAACCTCGCCCGCATCGACGCCCACCTCACCCAAAACCCCCGGGCCCGCACCCGAACCAGCCACTTCGCAGCACTTCGCCCCGCCGACCAACTGGTCGGCGGGGCGAAGCAGGACCCGAATTAACCAACAGCGTCACCAGGTCGGCGGGCCCTTCGCGGGTACTCGGGGCGGGCCCCCAAGGGACGGCTCAGGCGCCGTCGGTCAGCTCGCGGGCCTGCTTGACGTCGTCGGCCATGCGGTCGAGCAGCGCGTCGATCGAGTCGAACTTCTCCATCCCGCGCAGGTAGGCCAGGAAGTCCACGGCCACGTGCAGCCCGTACAGGTCCAGGCCGACCCGGTCGATGGCGTACGCCTCGACGGTGCGCGCCGTGCCGTCGAACGTCGGGTTGGTGCCCACCGAGATCGCGGCCGGCATGCGCTCGCCGTCGGCGGTCAGCCAGCCCGCGTACACGCCGTCGGCCGGGATAGCGCTGTGCGCCACGGTCTCCACGTTGGCCGTCGGGTACCCGAGCTCGCGCCCGCGCTGCGCCCCGCGCACCACGACGCCCTCGACCCGGTGCGGCCGGCCCAGCACCTCGCCGGCCCCGGCCATGTCGCCCGACGCGACCAGGCGGCGGGTCAGCGTGGAGGAGAACGGCTCGCCCGCGCCGGCCGTGCCGCTCACCTGGAGGTCGACCACCTCGACGTCGAAGCCGGCCGCCCGGCCCAGCTCGCCGAGCAGCGCCACGTCCCCGGCCGCCCGGTGCCCGAAGCGGAAGTTGGGGCCCTCGATGACGACGCGCGCGTGCAGCGCGTCCACCAGCACCTGCCGGACGAACGTCTCCGGCGACTCCTGCGACAGCTCCGGGGTGAACGGCAGCACCAGCACCGCGTCCACGCCGAGGCCCGCGATCAGCTCGGCGCGCCGGGCCTGCGGGGCGAGCAGCGCGGGGTGGCTGCCCGGGCGGATGACCTCGCGCGGGTGCGGGTCGAAGGTGACGACGACGGACGGGACGCCGAGCTCGCGGGCGCGCTCGACCGCCCGTCCGATGATCAGCTGGTGTCCGCGGTGCACCCCGTCGAACGAGCCGATGGTGACGACGCTGCGTCCCCAGTCACCGGGGATCTCCTCCAGGCCACGCCAGCGCTGCACCCTGACCGCTCCTTGTTCCGTACGGCGCGTACCTTCTGTACGCTCAAACGCTCAAACCCGAACCCCTATAGCGTGCCATGCGCCTGCCCCTGCTCAGGCACCGGAATGCGGGTTGATCGCACCACACGTTCGAACGGCGCGCGCTCCGCCTCCGCGGCGGCGTACTGGGGGTCCCGCCCGGCCGCCGCCAGGGCCCGCATCCGGGC
>NZ_JBFBDY010000683.1:0-3183 GCF_040683475.1 Kitasatospora sp. NPDC093558
GCCGACGACGGACGGCGAACAGATGACAACTAACAGATTTCAGATTTCGTTCGCTGAAATCTGTTAGTTGTCATCTGTTCGCCGTTACCTGTTCGCCGTTACCTGTTCGCCGTTACCTGTTCGCCGTTACCTGTTCGTCAGCCCCCGCCCGCCCGCCGCGCGATCACCGCGCCGATCCCGTCGAGCATCCGCGCCACCCCGAACACGAACAGCGCGTCCAGGCTCATGTCGATCTCCGGCCCCCGGACCAGCGCGTCGAACATCGGGAACCGCTCCGGGTCCGCCATCAGCCGGTCGCGCTCCGCCAGGTCGTGCCGGTCCATCCACTCGTCCGCGGACATCCCGCTGTCCTGGACGGCCTGCGCCTCCCGCTCGAAGTGAACGGCCAGCCCGCACACGAAGGCCGCCAGCGTGACCGACGCCTGGACCACCTCCTCGACGCTCAGCCCCAGACCGGCGAGCGCGGCCATCGTGCGCTCGGTGTGCACGGCCGCGTCCGGCGCCAGCACCGGCCGGGTGAACGACATCGTGCCCGCAAGCCAGGGGTGGCGCCGGTAGATCCGCCACTGCACCCGGGCCACCGTCTCCAGCCCCTCCCGCCACCCCGGCGGCAGCGGATCGGGCAGCGGCTCCTCGCCGAAGACCCGGTCGGTCATCAGCCTCAACAGCTCGTCCTTGCTGGGCACATGGCGGTAGAGCGACATGGTCGCCACACCGAGATCGGTCGCGATCCGCCGCATCGACAGCGCCGCGATCCCCTCGTCGTCCGCCACCCGCACGGCCGTCGCGACGATCCGCTCCCGGGAGAGCTCCCGGTCCCCGCCGCGCTCGGCGCCGCCCCGCGCCCGCCGCACGACAGCCGCCTCCGAAGGCACAGCCGAGTCGGACGGAGCGGCAAGGGAGGCCAACGGGGAAACACGCGAGGACGAGCCAGGAGCAGCAGCAGGAGCAGGCGCCCCCACCACCACCACCGTCCCGACCCCGGGCACCGCCCGGACCAGCCCTTCCTCCCGCAGCCGACTCAGCACCTTGGTGGCGGTGGCCATCGCGACCCCCCACTCCCGGGTGATCGCCCTGGTGGACGGCACGCGCTCCCCCGGCGCCAACTCCCCCGTGGCGATGCGCCGTCGCAGCTCCGCCAGGATCCGCCCCGACGGCGTCCCGTCCTCCGCCATGCCCAACTCCTCAGCCCCGCAGCACCGAAACGAACCGCCAAAGCCCAACCGGCCTCTACCTCGGACCAGTTGGGCCACCGCGCAAGTAGAACCGGATCAGTGAGGGCGCCGGGCCAGGTGCACCACGTCCGGCACCCCCCGTGACACCGGGATCTCGTGCGAGGCGACGTCCGAGAACCCCGCCGCCCGCAGCGCCTCGTCGAAGGCCGGCGAGGGCTGCGCGCTCCACACCGCCAGCACCCCGCCCGGCCGGAGCCGGTGCCAGAGCACCGCGAGCCCGTCGGCCCCGTACAGGGGGGCGTTACCGTCGGTCACGGTCCAGTCCGGCCCGTTGTCGATGTCGAGGCACAGCGCGTCGTAGCGCTCGCCGTCGGCGGCGGCGAGGTGCTCCAGCAGGTCCGTGTGGAGCACCACGACCCGCTCGTCCTCCAGCGCGCCGCCGGAGAAGGCGCCGAGCGGCCCGGTCCGGTGCCAGTCGATGATCGCGGTCTCGCGCTCGACGATCGCGATCCGCCCCCAGCGCGGCTCGGCGACCGCGTACGCGAGCGAGAAGCCCACGCCGAGGCCGCCGATGAGCACGGACGGCTGCCCGTCGGCTCCGCCGGTGCGGTCGAGTTCGTCCAGCGCGGCCTGGATCAGCAGCCGCTCGGAACGGCCGTCGGCGGTGTCCATCAGGAAGCAGCCGTTGGCGATGATCTCGAAGTCCTGCCCGCGCCGGCGCAGTACGACCTCGCCGTACGGCCCCTCGCGCCGGTCGAGCGTGACCACGGTGTCGCGGGCGTTCCGTTCGGGCAGTGCGGTCGGCATGCGCGTTTCCTCGGCGAACTCGGGTGCGGGACGGCCTGGGAGGACCGGTTACCCGGTCGACAATACCCAAGGCCGCCGTCCGGCCCGATGCCGTTTTCCTCAGGTCGTGATCAGCACACCGGCGTACGAGACGCCCGCGACCATCACCCAGGAGCCGAGGCCGAGCAGGGCGATCCGCCCGCCGGTGCGGACCATGGTCGGCAGGTGCACCGCGCTGCCGAGGCCGAACAACGCGGCGGCCAGCAGCAGCTCCTGGGCGTCGCCGGCCAGGGTGAGCGCGCGCTCGGGCAGCACGCCGGTGGTCCGCAGGACGATCATCGCGAGGAACCCCGCCACGAACAGCGGGACGATCGGCGGCCGGCTGTCGCTTTTGACCGAACTTTTATCGCTTGGTTCACCAATGTTCTTTTTGTCCCACCGCTGCCTGCGCCGCACCGCGACCGCCACCCCGGCGACCAGCGGCGCGAGCAGCACCACCCGCATCAGCTTGACCAGGACGGCCTCGCGCAGCGCCCCGGGCCCGCCGGTCTGCGCGGTGGCGACGACCTGCCCGACGTCGTGCACGCTCGCGCCGACCCAGCGCCCGAACTCCGCCTCGCCGAGCCCGAGCGGGTGCTGGAGCAGCGGCAGCACGGCGATCGCGAGCGTGCCGCACAGCGTCACGAGCGCGACGGACGCGGCGACGTCCTCCTCGTCGCTGCCGGAGGCCTGGCTGACCGCGCCGATCGCCGAGGCGCCGCAGATCGAGTAGCCGGTGGCGACGAGCAGCGGCTGGTCCCCCGGCAGTCCGAGCTTGCGCCCGAGCCACAGCGTGCCCGCGAAGGTGGCGGTGACCACGGCGAGCACCATGGCGACGGTCGCCCAGCCGAGGCCGAGAACGTCACCAAGGCTGAGCTTGAGGCCGAGCAACACGATCCCGAGCCGCATCAGCCGCTTGCCGGCCATGGAGAGCCCCGGCCGCGCCACGCCGCGGACGACCGGGCGCAGCCCGGGCAGGTGGGCCGCCGCCCTGCCGAGCACGACGGCGGCGGTGAGCTTGGGCACGGCCGGCACCGCCGCGTGGACGGCGAGCGCGGGGGGGGGGGCCGCCGCGCGGGGGGGCCCGCCGGGGGGGCGGCCGCCGCGGGGTGGGGGGGGTGGGGGGTGCGGGGGGGGGGGGGGGGCGCCCGGGGGGGGCGGCCCCGCGGCCGCCCCACCGGCC
>NZ_JBFBDY010000684.1:0-3174 GCF_040683475.1 Kitasatospora sp. NPDC093558
GGATCGCGGGCCTGGCCTCGCCCGCGCTGCGTGCGGCCGGTACGACCACTGCGGCCCGCGCGAACGCGGGCCGCAGTGTGCCGGGTTGAGGTGTTACTTCTTCTTGGCGAGCCCCGGCGGCAGGACGTCGAGCGGGTTGTGGTGGTGAGCGCCGATGTGCAGCTGCTCCTCCGGCTTGCCGGCGAGCTTCGGCAGCACGTGGGTGCCGGCCGGGTCGGTGATCACGACGGCGTCGCCGTTGCGGCGCACCTCGTGCGGCGAGCCCTTGGCGTAGGAGACGGGCTCCGCGCCGAGGCCGGTCGGGGTGGAGTTCGCGACCGTGCCGAACACGCTGGTGGGCAGGGTCAGGCCGGTGGCCGTCGCGCCGAGCGTGGTGTAGGCGGACTGCTCGCCGCCGTACACCGAGCCGAAGATTCCGCCGCCGGTGACGGTGGTGCCGGCCGGGACGGTGACCGGGACGTTCGTGCCGGCCGGGCCGTTGACGGTGACGACGCCGCCCTGGACGTACCCGGTGACGGAGCCCGCGTTCTGGGTCTGCTGCCAGGCGGCCTGGTTCTTGAGGACGTTCCCGGCGTCGGTGATCGTCTGGTTGACGACCGGGGTGTCCGCGGTGAACCAGGTGCGGTAGGTCGACAGGATGCCGCTGAGGGTCTGCAGCGACAGCTGGTCGTCGGTCAGGTTGGACTGGTGCATGAAGAACGGCCGCGGGTCGTTGGACAGCACGTACCCGAGGGTGATCTTGGTCTGCATCGGCAGGACGTAGCTCGACCAGCCGGTGTTGAGGTCCAGCGGCGAGATGCAGGTCGTGGTGGCCGGGTTGGCCTCGCAGTTGCCGCTGCCGCCGTTGGCCTTGGAGGTGTAGAGCCAGTTGTACTCGCTCACCTCGTCGGACTTGGTGGAGACGTTGTAGAACACGTTGATCGGGTGGCGCGGCACGCCCAGCGCCGAGGAGATCTGGCGCTGGCCGGTCTCGCGGGAGGCGTCGACGCCCAGCCACTGGATGTTGTTGGCGCTCAGCGCCGCCAGGAAGTTGGGGTTGTCGTTCGGCTGCTGCGGGAGCGTGACCGTGCCGGAGTGCTCGCCCGCGACCATCTCGTTGGGCCGGAACGGCAGGCCGTTGGCCTGGCCGAACTGGATGTTCTGCGCGATCTCGGAGTTGATGTACGCCTGGTCGACGTACTGGATGTTGCCGGACGCGTCGGTCTGGCAGCGCCACGGGATGACCGAGAAGTCCTGCACGCAGCCCAGGAACGGGTGGTCGTAGGTGTGGTTGACCCACATGAAGCTGTTCTTGTTCGCAAGGAGCGCGACGCTCAGCGGATCGGTGCCGCCCTGCGCCCGCGCGTACTCGATGCCGGGGCCGGCGTTGAACAGGAAGTCCAGCTGGTAGTTGTTCTGCTGCTGCCAGTTCACCACGGTGGTGACGTCCGCGGCCGTCATCCGGATCGGGTTGGTGGCCGGCACGCCGGCCGCGCAGTCGCCCTCGCCCGGCGTGCACTTGCCGCTCTGGCTCCAGCGCGCGTTGGCGTTGAACAGGTCGTCGATGTGGGCGGAGAAGTAGTTGCGCCAGTAGCCGAGGTGCACGCCCCGCGTCACCCAGTCGACGATGCCGTGGGCGAGCAGCTGGAACTGCTGCTGGTAGTAGTTGTAGGCAAAGGTGAGGACGAGCTGCTGGCGCCCGCTGTTGGTGTACACCCCCGCGACGACACCCTGCGTGGACGTGCCGGGGATGGTCTCGGTGATGTACGGCTCGAAGTGCGAGCCGGTGGCCGCGTTGTCGGGCAGCGCGGTGGGCAGCGCGCCGTACGAGCCGCTGCCGCCGGCGGTGCCCTCGAACGGCACCGGGCCGTTGAGGTAGTGGAAGGCGTCGCCGCGGGCGGAGGCGCTCGCGGTCGCGGTGGTCGCGTCGAGCGAGCCGGTCCAGGTGGGCGCGCTCAGACCGGTGTTGGCGCCGGGCCACACGTACGAGTCGACCTGGCGGACGTGGTAGGCCGTCTCGTAGCCGGTGAGGGCGGAGAGCTCGGCGGCGGAGAGCTGGCTGGGGGAGTCGCTCGGCAGGACGACGCCCTCGAAGTGGCCGTGCGGCGTGCCGTCGGCCAGCGTGTCGGCGAGGAATGCCGCCGAGATGGTCGCGCGGTTGGCGCTCGTGAGGTCGACCACGGTGGTCGGGACACCCTCGGAGACCAGCTGCTTGCGGATGCCCTCGACCCACGGGTTGCCGTCCGTGACGACCAGGACGTTGAGGTCCACCCGGGACGTCGCGGCCGAGGCGGGCACGACGGTGCCCAGGGATATCACCACGCCGGCGGTGGCCAGCGCGACCAGCGGCAGGGCGCGGAACGGCGTCCGGCGGGACGGCTTTCCTGGCATGCGCACTGCGACGGAGGAGTTCTTGCGTCTCATGCGATCACCCTGCCTGACCTGGGACGTCTTACTCCCCGGTTACGCGAGAGATTGACCAACTGATGGGGGATTGTTTGGAAACGGTTCTCATTGCAGATGACTCATCGTGAACGTCCGGTTCGTGCGCGGGCGTTCGGAGGTGCGCCGGAGCGTCGGCGCGCCTCCCCCGATCGTGTCGGAGCCGTGGACGCTGGGCCCGCCGACTGGTATCCAGGCACCGGCAGTCACCGCACGTGAACGACTCGCGCACCGCGGACGGACACCGGCAGGACATCGGCGGGACAGCAGTAGGACAGCCGTAGGACAGCAGCACGACAACCGGAAAGCGGGGAGCATGCGCAGGATCCTGATCGTCGGCGCGGGCCAGGCCGGACTCCAGCTCGCCCTGGGCCTCCAAGCCCACGGCTACGACGTGACCGTGATGACCGACCGCCCGGGGGAGGCGATCCGCGACGGCCGGGTGATGTCCTCCCAGTGCATGTTTGACGCGGCGCTGCGCACCGAGCGCGCCCTCGGGCTCGACCTGTGGGCGGACCGCGCGCCGCAGATCGAGGGCCTCGGCGTCAGCGTCATCGGCCCGGACGGCGAGCGGGCGATCGACTGGGTGGGCCGCCTGGAGGCCGGCGCGCAGTCCGTCGACCAGCGGCTCAAGATGTCCACCTGGCTGGAGACGTTCGCTTCGCGCGGCGGTGCGGTGGAGGTGCGGCAGGCCACCGTCGCCGACCTCGACCGGCTCGCGCCCGAGTACGACCTGGTCCTGGTCGCAGTCGG
>NZ_JBFBDY010000685.1:0-3152 GCF_040683475.1 Kitasatospora sp. NPDC093558
GTACACCGACGCGGACGGCACGCAGCCGGACTGGGCCGCGCACTGGGCGACGGACCTGGAGGCGGAGTACGGGCCGCTCGGCGAGCCGCTCTGACAGCGGGAGCCGCGGCCGTCGTCACACCGAAGGCGCCGGGACGAGGCCGTCGGCGACGAGGCCCGCGAAGACCGCCTGCCCGAGTGCCTGGACGGCCGACTGCGGCCGGACCATCACCGTGAACTCCTTGATCCGGCCGTCCTCGGCGAAGTGACCAGCCGGGCGCCGTCGAGGCCAGGATCGTCCCGGAACGTGTGACCGGACTGTCGGGAGGGCTAATTAACTGTTACGACGCCGCTGCTGCTCGTCGCGTGCGCGTTCGAACTGTCGGATCATGTCCGCAAGGATGTCGCCCGTCCTCGGGTTCCCTCCCTTTGTGTACAGATTGACTTCGGCCAGCACCGGCTGATGGTCGGACAAGCTCTCGGCGCCGTCGCCGGTCGAGAGGTATGCCAGGTCGATACTTACGTTCCTGTCCGCACTCGGCATACCGATCCACCCGACGTAGTCAAGGATGTTCTGGTATTTTTCGAACCCCTTTCCTGCGTTTGCCCGTGCACGGGAGTTCTCAACAGCGTCGTAGGAATACCGTCTTGGCGATTTCACGCCATCGGAGCACAGCTGTCCATCCCCCAGAATGCGCTCGGCCTCCCGTAGGGCGCCCTCGTTCTCCATTCCGGACGGCGCATGGCCATCCGTAGGGATGGTCCGATACTTTTCGAAGTTCAGATCCCCTGCGATGATCACCG
The DNA here is from genome assembly GCF_040683475.1 of Kitasatospora sp. NPDC093558. Classification (NCBI taxonomy): domain Bacteria; kingdom Bacillati; phylum Actinomycetota; class Actinomycetes; order Kitasatosporales; family Streptomycetaceae; genus Kitasatospora; species Kitasatospora sp. NPDC093558. Next base: position 784 of record NZ_JBFBDY010000685.1, read on the forward strand.
GGGCCGTCTCGCCGCTGACTTCTCCCACCTTCCGCGAGACCCACGCGGTGATTTCCCTGAGCTGATCGAAGCGCACGTCCTGCGTCGCCTGGGTCGTGGCATCGGGCGTCTGGTCCGCCTGAAGGTGCGTTCCCACAAGCCAGACGATGCCGTCGCGGGTAGCCATCTTCGCCAGCACCGCCCCCTTGTTCGCGTGGGTGTCCGCCGTGTCCCCATGCACGCTGTGGAAGACCAGTTGATGGGACTCCTCGATCGGGAACTTGCTGAGGATGACGACGCCACCGTTAACCTTGTCCAGATCGTTGCTGCAGGACCCCTCCATCGACGTCCAGTTCCCTCCGGATCCGCAATGGAATCCCACGACGTCGGTCTGATAGGGGTATTGTTCAGGGTTCTTCATATCGCCGAACATCTGCCAGGCTTGCTCGTTGAACGCCTCGCTGAGCACCACGACGTCGGGTGCGTGATCGCAGATGTACCTCCCCGTCCGGCGCGCCCTTCTCTGCCGTACTTCCGGAGGCTCCGGAAGCGCTATGCTGCCCAGGCGCTGGCGGATCAGGGAGGTTATTCCGGTCAGATCGAACGGAATACGCCCCAGAGCCTCCTTTGCCATGGCGGATTCATGCACGATGCTTGGGAGTTGCTCTATATTGAAACTCATCAGAGTGATAGTCATGACTAGCCTCCATTTCCCATGAGGCTTGCCGCTCGGTGGTCATCCACGCCCTTCCATCGTGTACCTTCGACCCCCTGTTGTCACTACGTTGCGTTCTGTTACTCCAGCCGGGCTTCTCCGTTCCTGCTGGTCAACGGCCCGGGAGTTGGGAGCGCAGTGGGGATGGGACTGGATCACCGGCCGGTGAGTGATGGTGAGTTGGGCCACGTCTGCGGTCATGGCGAGGGGTGTTGATCACCGCGGGCTGCCGCCCGGACCGCCTCCTGACGGTTGCGACGGACGGACGGCGAAGCGCCCGAAGCTCCTGCCCGCCCGGTGACGCGCTCAGCGCCGCAGGAGTGCCCGTACGGCGGCGGTGACCTGGGCCGGGGCCTCCTCGGCCATGAAGTGGCCGCAGTCGACGGTGGTGTGGACGAGGTCGGGGGCCCATGCCCGCCACAGGGCCGCCGCGTCGAAGCCGAGGGCCGCGCCCCAGTCCTGCTGGAGGACGCTCACGGGCATGCGGAGCCCGTTGCCCGCCGCCCGGTCTGCGGTGTCGTGGGCGACGTCGATCCCGGCCGACGCGCGGTAGTCCGCCACGATCGACGGGACGGCCTCCCGGCAGGCCGCCAGGTACGCGGCCCGGACGTCGGCGGGGATCGCGGCGGGTTCGCGGGACCACAGGTCGAGGAAGTGCCCGAAGAACTCGTCGGCCGACGCGGCGATCATCCGCTCCGGCAGGCCCGGCGGCTGGGCCATCAGGTAGAGGTGGAATCCGACGGCGGCGGAGGTGCCGCGCATGACGTCCCACGTGTCGAGGAGCGGGAGGATGTCCAGCGAGGCGAGGTGGGTGACGCGGTCCGGGTGGTCGAGAGCAGTGCGGAGGGCGACGAGCGCGCCGCGGTCGTGCCCGACGAGCGCGAACTGCTCGTGTCCGAGAGCCCGGGCGAGCGCCACCACGTCCGCCGCCATCGTGCGCTTGGCGTACGCGCTGCCGTCGGCCGTCTCGGCGGGCTTGTCGCTGGCGCCGTAGCCGCGCAGGTCGGGGCAGATCACGGTGTGGTCGGCGGCGAGGTCGGCGGCCACGTGCCGCCACATCAGGTGGGTCTGCGGGAAGCCGTGCAGCAGCACGACGGGCGTGCCGGAGCCGCCGACGGCCGCGAACAGGCGGACGTCCTCGGCGACCTCGACGCGGTGGTGCTCGAAGCCGGGGATGGTCGGTGTCATGGGATTCGATGCCATGGGAACTCGTCCTCTCGTGCGGTGACCGGGTACGGGACGAGCCTCCCGCACTCGAATCAGCAGACGATCAGCACGCGATCGGCACGCGCCCGGCCGGGTACGGTGGACCCCGGCATGGAACACGTGACACGGGTCCGGTTCGGCGTCCTCGGGTCGCTGACGGCGCAGGGCGACGACAACGCCCCGCTCGACCTCAAGGGGCCCCGCCACCGGGCGGTCCTCGCCCGGCTGATCGTCGCCCGGCGCCGCGTCGTGCCCGTCGCCCGTCTCGTCGACGACCTGTGGGACGAACCGCCCGCGGGCGCCGTCGGCGCCGTCCAGACCTTCGTCGGCGCGCTGCGCCGCGCCCTCGAACCCGACCGTCCCCCGCGCACGCCCGCCCGGCTCCTGGTGACGGACGGCCCCGGGTACGCGCTCCGGGCCGCGCCCGACGCCGTCGACGCGTGGCGCTTCGAAGCGACCGTGGACGGGG
>NZ_JBFBDY010000686.1:0-3149 GCF_040683475.1 Kitasatospora sp. NPDC093558
GACGGAAGTCGACGGGCCGTCCCGGGTTCCCCCGATGGCCTGCTGGTACTCCGGCAGGACTTCGGTGCATCGCGCCTGCGGGGCCGCGCTCACGGGGAGGAGGCCGTCAGACTCCGGTCATGGTGAACGTACCCGTACCGTCCTGCCTGCCGCTGGAGTACTGGCGGATCAACTCCCCGTCCGCATACCGGTCGTAGCCCAGCATGGAGCCGGTGTACTTGTTCTGCACACCGACCTTCGAGCTGCCGGGTACGTCACGGTAGATGTAGAACCGCTGGAGGTCGTCCTCCCCGCAGTTGACCGTCGTCAGGTAGGCCTGCTCTTGGTTGGCGATGCCCGCCGGGATGGTCGCGCATCCGCCGTTGCCCCAGTTCCACAGCGACGCCTCAAGGACCCCGTTGTTCTCCGTCACGTTGCACAGCCGCCAGTTGTCCAGGTGGGCGCTGAAGAATGTGGATTCGCGCAGGCGGATGCCGTCGTTGGCCAGCAGCGGTGCGCTCCAGTTCAGGATCTTGCCGGGGACGTCCATCCGGTAGGCGCCGGGCTCGCAGTTGAGAGCGACGGCCCGCGAGCTGTCCCCGGCGGCTTTGAGCTGCCCGGCGGACGTGACGCCGCCGGTGGGGGCCGGGTCCTGCGCGGGACGGTCCTGCGTCTGCTTCGCCGTCGGCGCCACCGCACCGGCCGGGTGCTCGGCCTTCGCGGTCGGCGAGCCGCAGTCGAGGAGGACCTTCGCCTTGGCCATGATGCTGTTGGCGGGCACCGCGTCCTGGCAGCGCACCGCGCCTTCCTCAAGGGTGGTGTAGGTGGTGAAGCCGCCGCTGCCGGGCCCCTCGATCCAATTCAACGCCCAGCCGCCGTCGCCCTGTTGGACGCGGTTGCAGTTGAGGCTTCCGTATGTGCCGGTGACCTTCTTCGTGCCCTTGTAGACGCCGTAGTAGCCGGGCTGGGCAAAGTTCCACGTGACCGTGCTCGACTCGCTGCTGGTGGAGGTGTAGTTGACCTGAACGTTGAGGCCCAGGCTCGCGCTGACCTTGCCGAGGGCCTCTGTGCCAAAGCTGCCCTGCACGGTGCCGTTGAGGCCCACGGAGACCGAGATGGTGGTCTGGGTGCTGGTGGTGACGCTCTGGTTGCCCGTGGTGCCCTGGGTGACGAACCAGCCCTTGAAGTGGGTGATCTCCGGGGAAACCTCGGTGGTCTTGATGTACGGGTGGCGCGTGCCGAGGTCAGCCACCGTACAGGTGTCGCCGGGCTGGGGCGCCGTCGTGTCGGCGGGTGCTGCAGCAGCCGGTGAGGCGGCAAGGCCCACGGCGGCGATCGCCCAGGCGGCCGCCGTGGCGGTCACCGCCATGAGTGACCTGCCGCTGCGGCTGACGGGTCGTATGGGGCGCAACACTATCCATTCCCCCCTGGTCGTGTATATGTCAGGTAAAGAATGAATGTAGCGGCCCCCGGGCGGTGGTGTGAGGCCGGAACTGGCCAAGAAGTTCGTGGAGGGACCTATTCCGCCCCTTGTGGCTGGACCGGCGCTGCCTCGAGCGCGGCGCGTTCTGCTCGCTCGGCGAGCTGAAAACCACGCTCGAGGACTGGATCAAGAACTGGAACGACAGCGCCCACCCGTTCAAGTGGACCAAGACCGCCGACCAGATCATCGACCGAATCTGCCGCTACTGCTCAAGAATCTGCGGACCAGCTCACTAGCCCACGTGGATCGGGGTGTTCTGGTACCCGGCGACGCGCCACTCTCCGCCGTTCTGGCGGGAGAGCATCCAGGTCGCGCGGATCGCGCGCTCGCGGGCGACTACGGTCTCACCCGGGGCGAGGACGCCGCCCTGGGTGACGACGAGGGCGAAGTCGGGGCCGTGGAACTTGGCGGCCAGCGGGTCGCCGGTCACCCGGGTGCCCTTGAACGGGCCCGCGTAGGCCTGGGCCATGAACGTGCGGATGGCCTCGCGCCCCTGGAGGAAAATGTCCCCGGCGAGGATCAGGTGGGCGTCCTCGGTGAAGAGGTCGGCGAAGGCGTCGTGGTCGTGCTTGGCCCACGCGGCGACGATGCGCTGCGGGACCTCGACGGCGGCGGCCTGGTCGGAGGTGAGCTCGGGCATAGCGGTTCTCCTCATCGTGGGTGTGGGGCTCTCCTGCCGGCTCTACCGTCCGGCGAACTGTCCCGGGGTACGGCCGGCACCGGCCGGGCCGCGGTAGGCCTGGGCGATCTCCAGCCACGCCTGCGCGTCGGCGCCGGTGGCGGTCACCGCCAGGTCGTCGCGGTGCCGGCGGCGGGTGACCAGCAGGCAGAAGTCCTCGGCGGGGCCGCTCACCCGGTCCGTCGCGTCGACCGGTCCGAACGCCCAGAGCGCGCCGGAGGGCGCCGTGATCTCGAACCTGAACTCCTTCTCCGGCGGCGTCAGCTTCCGCGCCTGGTAGCCGAAGTCCCAGACCCGGACGGCGAATTCGACCAGCGGCCGGAGCCGGTCGGTGCGCGGGCGGGCCACGCCGAGCGCGTCCGCGATGTCCTGCCCGTGCCCGAACAGCTCCATCATCCCGGCCGCCGCCAGCACCGGAGCCGGGAGCGGCCGCACCAGCCACGGCACCAGCTCCCCGGCCGGCACCTCCGCCAGCGCCTTCTCCGCCGCCGCCCGTTCGGCCTGCCACAGCGCGTACAGGCGCTCCGGCGGCTCGGCGAGGTAGGGCAGCAGCGCGGTCTGCACGGCCCCGTCGAAGTCCCCGCCGATCCGCGACACGATCGCCCGGAACGCGTCCGGCGCCGCGGCCGCCGTCCCGGCCATCTTGAACACCGCGGCCAGATGGGCCACTTGGTGGGCGACCGTCCACCCCGGCGCCGGTGTCGGCAGCCGCCACTGTTCCTCGTCCAGGTCCGCGACGAGTCGGTCGATCTCCCCACCCTCGGCGCTCAGCGCCGCGATCACGTCCTGCGGGTCCGCCATCCTGTGTCCGTCCGTCCTGGTCTCGTCACCGGGGCGCCGGCCATCCGGCGAACCGCCGGGGCCACGCCGCACGAACCGTACGATCAACGAACTTCAGTATGTCCCCGCCGAGTTGCCCCGCCTTCTCCGATCGTGCGGAGGACGGCCGCCCCCGCGTGCGACCGGTTCAGGTCCGTGCAAGGTTTCCGCAACTCCCTTGCAGAGAAC
>NZ_JBFBDY010000687.1:0-3139 GCF_040683475.1 Kitasatospora sp. NPDC093558
CCTGCCCGGCGTCCGCCCCGAGCACGCGGACCGCTTCGCCCGCGAGCTGCTCGGCCCCGGCGCCGAACCGGGCGACGCCCGCCGCGCGCAGGCGCTCGTGCTGTGGCTGCTGGAACAGGCCGTCCTGCGCGGGCACTCCGCCCTGGAGCTCTCCGAGGTGGCGGCCGGGCTCGAACGCCTCCGCATGCCGGAGCCGGCCGCCGCGATCCAGGCCGCCGTCGAGGACGGGCGGGTGCTGCCCTTCCAGGAGGAGCTCACCGGCCCCGAGGCGCACGGCTCGGGCGACGAGGACGACGAGCCGCCGACGCGGACGCTGCTCGCACTGGAGCGGCTGGCGATGGCGGAGGACAGCCTCGCCGAGGGGCTGCTCCAGCTGATGGCCACCTTCGTGCCGGGCGAGGACGTCGAGGCGGAGGAGGGTGACTCGGAGAAGGGTGACGCCGAGGTCGCCAAGGTGAAGGAGGGCGGCTCGGAGGACGAGGCCGCCGCTTCCGAGGACGAACGCGCCGAGAACGCCGCCGAGACCCCCGTACCCGCCCCCGGTCCGGCCGCGTGGGCCGCTGCCGCCGAGGCCGCGCCGTCCTCGTCCGCGAGCGCCCTCATCCGGGCCGTCGCCGACAGCGCCCTCGTCCTGCACACCGGCGGCGACGCCGCCCGCGCCGAACCGGCCGCGCTGCTCGGCGCCGCCACCGGCCTCGGGCTGCGCGCCTGGGCCGCCACCTGGACCGACCAGGGCCGCGACTCCTTCGCCGCCCTGGCCGGCGCCGACGCCCCCGTCGTCACGCTCGCCGAACTGCTCTCCGGCACCGGCGGCCCCGGCCGCTCCTCCGACGGCACGCTCGCCCTCGACCTCCTGGTCGTCCTCGACGCCCCGCTGCTGGACGTCGAACTCGCCGCCACCGTCCTGGAATCGCTCGCCGACGGCACCCGCCTGGTGCTCAGCGGCGACCCCGGCCAGCTCTGGTCCGCCGGCCCCGGACGGTTCTTCGCCGACCTGCTCGCCGCCAAGGCCTGCCCGGCGGTCGCCTCCCGCACCCCGGACTTCGGCCCGATCGGCGAGCTCGTCTCCGGCATCGGCATCGGCGAGCTCCAGCCGGTCGAGGCGCCGGACAAGGAGGTGGTCATCCTGACCGCCAGGGACGGCGCCGAGGCCGTCCACCGCGCCATCCAGCTGCTCACCGACTCCATCCCGCGCGCCCTCGGCATCCCGGCCGAGGAGGTCGTGCTGCTCACCCCCGGCCACGGCGGCCCGGGCGGCACGCGGGCGCTCAACGCCGCCGCCAAGGCCCGGCTGAACCCCGGCCCCGGCCGCTTCGCCGGCTTCGACCCGGGCGACCGGGTGGTCGACTCCCCCGCGCCGGGCATCACCCGCCCGGCCCGGGTGCTCGACGGCGACGCGGCCGGGCTGCACCTGGAGTACGCGGACGGCTCCCGCCGGACCGTCCCGCCCGCGGAGGCCGCGCGGCTGCGGCACGGCTGGGCGCTCACCGTCCACCAGGCGCTCGGGCGGCACTGGCCGGGCGCGGTGGTCGTGCTGCCGGAGGACGCCGGCCCGGCGCTCACCCGGCAGTGGGTCTACACCGCCTTCGGTCGCGGCGAGCGGCACCTGTCCGTGGTCCACGCGGCGGGCCCGGCGCTCGCCCAGGCCGTCGCCGAGCGCCCGGCGCAACCGCGCACCACCCGGCTGCGGGCGATCCTCGCGGAGAACGCGGCCTCGGCGTACTGAGGCACCGCCCGGACGAGCGCGACACCGCGAACGCGAGGGCGGGCGGTCCCCACGAGGTGTGGGGGCCGCCCGCCCGTACGTCGGTACCGCGTCAGTCGTCGAGGTCCTCGTCGTCGTAGACCTCGCTCACGTCGAACCGGCAGATGAGCAGCTGCGGGTCGGCGTGGTCGAAGGGCTCCGGCAGCCACTCCCCCGGCTCGGTCGGCTCGGCCGCCGCGACCCAGAGCGTCGAGTCGGCCTCCTCCAGGCCGAACTCCTCGCTGCGGGCGGCGATCTCGTCCGGCTCGTACTCGCCGAACAGCACGCCGATCGCGGCGTTCACGCCGCCCTCGCCGCCCCCGCCCGGGGTGAGCGAGTCGTCGAGCCGCTCGGCCTGGGCGCGCAGCCGCTTGGGATCGACGACGTGGTAGTCGCGGCGGATCAGCACGCTGATCGCCTCGGGCTGTTCGGGGCCGTGGTAGCCCCCGGGGCCCTCGTCCCCGGGGACCTCGAAGGGGGTGACCTCGTCGTAGGCCTCGTACAGGAGTTGGTCGTAGGCGATGGCCGCCGTCGCGAGTTGCTCGTAGGCGGCGGACACAGCGGGATCATCCGCTGCGCTGGGGCTTGACACCGCTTCCAGATGACGGTCGATGGCGGCCTTGACCGCCTCGGCGGCGGCGCGTACCTCGGCAATGGTGGGCTGCGCGGCATCAGACATGGTGCAGACGCTATCTCCCCGCGGTGTCGGTACGCACAGCGGTTGTCACCTACACCCGCGATTTCACCGCAACTTCCCCCCTGATGTCCGATCTACATGCTTTCGTCCCCGCGCGAACCCGGCGCACGAGGAGCGCGGAGGGCACACCCCGGCCGTTCACGGACGGCTTCGCGCGCCGGGATCGGGGTATCCCGTTCCACAGGAGCAACGGAACTGATGCACAGTCAGCGGATCAGTCGGCCCGACCGCTCCCCGGCGGCCGTCCGCGCGGCCCTCGGGCGGCCCGTCGGGGGCTTCCGGGGGCCGGGCGTCCGGCGGGAGGTCGGCCGGAAATACCCGGCCCGCTGTCGGAGGCAGGCCGTAGGCTTGCAGGCAGGTGAACCTCAGGAGGAGCGTTTTGACCCCACCGAAGTCGGTCCGGCAGCCGGAGTACGAGTACCAGTCCCTGCGCATGCCGCGCGGCACCTCGCGCAACGCGGCACGCCAACTGCTCACCGAGCACGCCGAGTACGGACACTGGGAGCTCGACCGACTGCGGCTGTTCCCGGACGGCAGCCGGACGGTCCGGCTGCGGCGGCGGATCATCCGGCAGGTCCGCCACTGGTGACGGTCTGGGCCGCTCCTGGCGGACGGCCTAGGCAGGGCGGCTGACGGCTCTCCTCGCGAATCGTCGGTTCACAACACCGCTCACGACACGGTTCACACCCGGCTTTCAC
>NZ_JBFBDY010000688.1:0-3137 GCF_040683475.1 Kitasatospora sp. NPDC093558
GCCCGCTTCGCCTTCCTGCACCCGGCGCCGGCCCCGGCGGCCCTGCCGGCGCCGCCCGACGGCAGCCGGGCGCCGCTCGTCCGGCGCGTCCCGGCCGGCCCGCCGGTCCGCCTGGTGCCCCCGCTCGGCCCCACCGCTTCGGACGCACCCGGGCCGGACCCGCAGACACCACACGCACGACCACTACGACCGGTACTACCCGTACGACCGGTACCACCTGCACGCCCAGCACCACCCGTAACACCCGCTCCAGCGGAAGGAACTGATTCATGACCATCTCGACGCAGTCGCCCGGGGACCTCAACTGGCTCCTGGACGACCTGGTGGGACGCGTCGCGGCCCTGCGGCACGCGGTGATCCTCTCCAGCGACGGCCTGGCCACCGGCGCCTCCCGCGACCTGGAGCGCGAGGACGCCGAGCACCTCGCCGCCGTCGCGGCCGGCTTCCACAGCCTCGCCAAGGGCGCCGGCGGGCACTTCAAGGTCGGCGGGGTCCGCCAGACCATGGTCGAGCTCGACGAGGCGTTCCTGTTCATCACGGCGGCCGGCGACGGCAGCTGCCTGGCCGTGCTGAGCGAGGCCGAGGCGGACATCGGCCAGATCGCCTACGAGATGGCCCTGCTGGTCAAGCGGGTCGGCGAGCACATGGCCGCCGAGCCGCGCACCGAAACCGTGCCGCCGCCGGGGAGTTGAGCGGTCCGATGGCGGATCCGAAGGCGGAGGCGGTGGCGGAGCGGGACGAGTCCGTGGCCGCGACGGACGAGACCGGCGCGGTCGACGACGTCGCGGTTGCGGACGGCGCGGGCGCGGGCACCACGGGTATGGGCGCCGAGGGCGAGGACGACACGGCCGCGGACGAACCCGAGCTCGACCTGTTCCGGCCGCGCACCCCGGTCGACGACCGCTGGTTCGACGACGACGCCGGCCCGGTGGTGCGGCTGTACTCGATGACCCGCGGCCGCACCCGGCCGGTCGAGGACGGCCTGTTCGACCTCATCTCGCTGATCACCGCCGCCGAGCCCGGGCCGGACGCGGGGGCCGTGCCCGCGCACGTGCTCGACCCGGAGCACCAGACCATCCTCGCCTGGTGCCGCCGCGAGCCGCTGTCCGTCGCCGAACTCGGCTCCTACACCGACCTGCCGGTCAGCGTCGTCCGGGTGCTGCTCGGCGACCTCTACGACGCCGAACTGATCAGCGTCACCAAACCCGTTCCGCTCGCCGAGTTGCCGGACGAGCGCCTGTTGCGAGACGTGATCAATGGACTCCGTGCGCTCTGAGCACCACGCCGGGAACGAGACCGGGCACGATGCCGGGCACGAGGCGGGGAACGGTGGCGCCGGTCACCCGCGCCGGCCCGCGGCCAACGACCCGCGCTGGCGCGGCGGTCCGGCCGCCGCGATCAAGATCCTCGTCGCGGGCGGCTTCGGCGCGGGCAAGACGACGCTGGTCGGCGCGGTCAGCGAGATCCGGCCGCTGCGCACCGAGGAGGAGCTGAGCGAGCTCGGCCGCCCGGTGGACGACACGTCGGGGGTGGAGGCCAAGCGCACCACCACGGTCGCGATGGACTTCGGCCGGATCGACCTGCGGCCCGGCCTCGCGCTCTACCTGTTCGGCACGCCGGGCCAGGACCGGTTCTGGTTCGTGTGGGACGAGTTGGCGCGCGGAGCGCTCGGGGCGGTGGTGCTCGCGGACACCCGGCGCCTCGCCGACTGCTTCCCCTCGGTGGACTTCTTCGAGCAGCGCGGCATCCCGTTCGTCGTCGCGGTGAACTGCTTCGACGGGACGGAGCGGTTCTCGCCCGAGGAGGTGCGGGACGCGCTCGACCTCGACCCGGACATCCCGGTTCTGCTGTGCGACGCGCGGCTGCGCGAGGACGGCAAGGAACTGCTCGTCGCCCTCGTCGAACACGCCGCCGCCCGGCCGCGCCGCGCCGCGGCCCGGGCCTGACCCCTCGTCCGCGCCACGCCGGTCCGGGGCCGGCCGGTCATCCGTCCGACCGCTGTCTCTCCATCGCTGTCACTATTCGCCGTCTCATATTTCCGTCCGTATCCCGGACGTTCGGCGCGGTGAAGGTTGCCTAGACCGGTCCGGCGTGGAAGGCTCTGTGGACGAAGGCCGCCCGGCCATGCCGTCGGGAAGCCCGGACGTGAGTCGGCGCTGACGCATGTCCGGCAATGGGTCCTTCGATCACGCACCTTCGGCGCGCAGTCCGCGTCGCCGAGCACGGAGCCAGGGGAGGGCAGCAGGATGACCGTCGGTCGGCACACCGCCGCGGCCGCGCCCGCCTCCGTCCGCACCCCGGCCCGGCCGGTGCTCACCGCCCGCCGCTACATCGACCACGCGCTGATCTGCAGCGCGTGTTGTCGCTGACCGGCCGGCCCCTCCCCGGTACGCCCGACCCCGCTTGCGGCCCGCCCGGCCGCTCCGTCCGGCGCACCGTCAACCCGTCGACCAGGCCGGAGCGGCACACCGGAACCCGGCGTGCCCGCGACCGGCGATCCGGCCCCGCCCCGCGGAGAGACCACCTGTGAACCTCGCCTTCCCCACCCCCGCCCCCGGAGCCGCCGGGCGCCCACGCGCCGCCGGGACGTCCCCCGACGCGCGCTGCGGCGCACCGTCCGGGCGGTCGAGCGGACGGACGAGCGGACAGCCGAACGAGCGCTTGCGCACGGCCGGTTGCGCGGCCGCACCGAGTCGGTCCGGCCGGTCCGGCCGCGCCGACCTGGAGCCGTTCTGGCCGTCCAGGCAGCCGAACCTGTTCGACCAGACGTGTCCGGGCTCGCCCAGCGCGTCCCGGTCCTCCGCCCGCTGAACCCGGATTCCGGTTCCCGGATCCCCGGTCAGCCCAGGCAGTACGCCCGGTCGACGCGCAGACGACTCCACCCCGTCCGTCACGCGCGAAATGAGCTGGCACACCATGTCTTCTTCTTCCATGGCCACCCTGCCCCTGCCCACCGCGACCCCGCACCTGCGCGCGGTCCGCTCGGTCCAGCCCGTTCCCTCCGTCCCGTCCGTTCCGCCTGTTCCGTCCGGTGCCATCAACTCGCAGAGCCGGGTGCCGCGTTCGGTGCCATCGCACGTGCTCCCGCCGCGCTCCGCTCCGGTGGGCGCCCCGGTGACTCCGGTCACTCCGACGGC
>NZ_JBFBDY010000689.1:0-3130 GCF_040683475.1 Kitasatospora sp. NPDC093558
GACGGCGTCGGGACGGCGGCCGGTGATGACCACGTCGGCGTGGTCGGCCGCGAACCGGGCCGCGACGGCGCGGCCGATGCCGCTGGTTCCCCCGGTGACGAGCACGGTGCGGTGCACGGGTCCTCCTGCCCTCGGCTGTACGTTTAGGCCTAAACATATCCGACGAGCGCAAGGAGCGCACCGTGGTCGACGAAGCAGCGCCGGACCCGGAACCCGTCCACTCCGCGGCCGGGATCGCCGAGGCCTGGCGGCGGGAGCGGCCGGGCACCCCGACCGACTCCATCGAGATCGTCACCCCGGTCTGGTGGCTGGCGAAGCTCTTCGCCGACGACCGCGCCCGGGTGCTGCGCGCGGCGGGGATCGACGCGGCCACCCTCGACCTGCTGTCCGTGATCCGCCGCTCCGGGTCGCCGTACGCCCTGAGCACCCGCGAGCTCGCGCGCCGGACGCTGGTGACGGCGGGCGCGATCTCCCAGCGCGTCGCCCGCGCCGAGCGTGACGGCCTGGTGCGGCGCGCACCGGGCACCACCGGCCGGCGGACCGTCCTGGTGAGCCTCACGCCCGAGGGGCACGCGCTCATCGAGCGGTCCGTCGATGCCGTGCTCGGTCGGGAGGCGTCGCTCGTCGGCGGCCTGTCGGAGGACGAACGCGCCGTGCTGGCCGGGCTGTTGGACAAGCTGATGGACGACGTCCGACGGCGCACGGCACGGCGGGATTGAGTCGTCGGGCCCGCCGGGACGTACTGGTCAGTGTGTGGGTGGCAGGGGAAGGGGAAGAGGGTGAGTCCGGTGATCATCTCGGAGACGGTGGAGTTCCGCGTCGGGGACCGCGTGTGGGTGTACCGGGACTCGGCGTTCGGCGCGGTCGAGGGGGCTGTGGTCGTGGACGTCCGGCCGGACCGGAGCCTGCGGGTGGAGTTCACCGACGGGCACCGCAACCTCCTGCGGCACGGGCACGTCGAGCTGCGGGCGCCCGCCGTCGGGTGACGGCGGGCGCCGGGGTGGCGCGGGGGAGAGGAGCCAGCACAGGGTGACGTCCCACAGCGGGGCGCCACCCGCGGTCATGCGGTGACCTTGGCGACGAAGGCGGCCAGGTTCGCCACCGTGCGCTGGACCTTCTCCTCCAGGGTGAGCGACTCGTGCAGCTTGGTGCCGACCTCCCGTTTGCCGCGCACGTAGAGCGAGCACGCGAGGTCGCTGCACATGTAGGCGCCCACCGAGTTGCCCTGCTTGCCCGCCTTGCCGGCGCGTGGGGCGACCAGCAGCGAGACGCCACCGGTGTGGGTGGTCACGCACAGCGAGCAGATGCTTCGCCGGGCCTGCCAGGAGGAACCGGAGGACGAACGCAGCGCGACGGCCACCGGGCGGTCGCCGAAGTCGGGGAGCTCGGCGACGAGGTAGGCGCGGTCGGGCGCCTGGGGATCTCGCCAGCCCAGGAAGTCCAGGTCCTCCCAGGGCTGTTCGGCCAGGCCCCGCGGGACGTTCAGGCGCGAGGCCTCGCCCTTGGTGCAGTTGACGAAGGCGGTACGGATCTCTTGTTCGGTCAGCGGCTTCATAGGGATCAACGTAAATTACCTAGGAGCATTAGGCAAATGTATTATTGCTCCAGGAGACCAGGGAACGTGAAGGGAGCCGCATGGCGCGCGTAGGACTGACCGCCGAACGCCTCACCCGGGCGGGGGCGGAACTCGCCGACGAGGTCGGCTTCGACAAGGTGACCGTCTCGGCGCTCGCCCGGCGCTTCGGCGTCAAGGACGCGAGCCTGTACTCGCACGTCAGGAACTCGCAGGACCTCAAGACGAGGATCGCCCTGCTCGCCCTGGAGGAACTCGCCGACCGGGTGTCCGCGGCCCTCGCCGGGCGGGCCGGCAAGGACGCGCTGACCGCCTTCGCCGACGCCTACCGCGGCTACGCCCGCGAGCACCCCGGCCGCTACGCCGCCGCCCGGCTCCAGCTGGACCCGGAGACCGCGCGCGCCAGCGCCGCCGTCCGGCACTCGCAGATGACGCGCGCGATCCTGCGCGGCTACGACTTCGTCGAGCCCGACGAGACGGACGCCGTCCGGCTCCTGGGCAGTACCTTCCACGGCTACGTCACGCTGGAGACGGGCGGCAGCTTCGCGCACACGCCGCGCGACACCGAGGACACCTGGGCGCGGATCCTGGACGCCCTCGACGCGCTGCTGCGGAACTGGCCGAAGGGTCCGGCGAAGAGTTAGCAGGGTCGGCGGGCCGGGATCTCAGAGAGGCCAAGGGCTGGAAGAGTCAGCGGGCCGGGACCTCCGAGAGGTCGGTGAAGACGGTCTTCCCCTCGGCGCGGGCCTGCGCGACCATCCGGTCCGCGCCCTCGGACGGGCCGCCGATGCGCAGGACGGCGTCGCAGCGGCTCAGCAGCAGCTCGGCGACGGGGTGGAAGATCTCGTCGAACAGCGGCGTGCCGGGCCGGGCGCCGCCCGCGGTCTCCAGGAGCGGCAGGGCGAGGGCCTCGCCGGTGACGGCGAGGTGGCCGGCGCGGAAGAGGGTTAGCGCGACCTCGTTCATGGCGCGCACGTTCGCGTCGAGCTTGGCGGGGTCGTCCCCGGTGCCGAGTACGGGTCGGCTCTGACGATCAGAGGAGCGGTCACAAGGGTCTCCCTGGGTGGTGGTCAGGCGAGGACGGTCCCGACGCCCGCTTCGCGCAGGGCGTCGAGCGTGCGGGGCCCGCCGGGGTTGGTGGCGGGGTCGGCCGCGGCGCGGTCGGTGACGAAGGTGTCCACGGCGTCGAGCGGCGCGACCCGGCTGAACGCGCGCACGCCCAGCTTGGTCGCGTCCGCCACGGCCACCGCGCGGGCGGACTGGGCCAGGCCGGTCTGCTTGACGGCGGCGTCGTCGAGCGAGAACTCCGACCAGCCGTGCTCCGCGTGCACGCCGCCGATCGACATCACGAAGCAGTCGAAGGCCAGCGCCTCCAGCGTCCGCAGCGCGAGCGGCCCGACGAACGAACGCTCGCCGGGGCGGGAGCGGCCGCCGACCACGAGGAGGTCGATCCCGGGCCGGTCGGCCAGCCGGTCGGCCGTCTGCAGGCTGAGCACGGCGACGGTCAGCGGCGCCCGGGCGGCCAGGTGCGCCGCGACGTGGACGGTCGTCGTCCCG
>NZ_JBFBDY010000690.1:0-3127 GCF_040683475.1 Kitasatospora sp. NPDC093558
CCTACCCGCCCGCGCTCCTCGGCCCGCACGACCCCGGGCCGGGTGACCAGAACATTCGGCTGCGCAACACCCTGCGCGGCCTGATGCCCCTGTGGCCCCTCGGCGGCTTCCCGGTCGGCGACGTCCGCGACACCGCCCGCCTGCACGCCGACCTGCTCACCACCCACCCGATCGCCGAAACCCCCGCGGCCAACCGGCACTTCGCCCCCGGCCGCCACCTCCCGACCCGCACCTACCTGCGCACCCTCCGCGAGGTTACCGGCCGCCCCCTCCCCGCCCTCCACCTCCCGGCCACCCCGATGCTCCCCGTCGGGGCCCTCGCGACGGCCGCCCAGCGCCTCTGGCCCTGGCACATCCCGGCCGAGTACGGCGCCATCTACACCTGCGCTCACGCCCGCCCCGTGGCCGCCACCGCGAGCACCGCCGGCCTCACCCCACGCCCGACGGCCGAGACGATGACCGACACGATCCGCTGGCTCCACACCCGGGGCCTCCTCACCGAACGCCAGGCCGGCCGCGCACTCGCCGCCGACGGTGGCCACCGGCACTGAGCAGCGCCGCCCCCTCGCGCGGACGGCGATGCGTCGGGTAAGAAGATCCCCGTTACCCCTACGCAGGCCCACCCCCGCCGAACGGACGCCCGCCCATGGACTCCCTGCTGCTCTCCCGCCGAGACCTCGACTTCCTGCTCCACGACTGGCTGGACGTCACGGCCCTGACCGCCCGCCCCCGCTACGCCGACCATGACCGGGACACCTTCGACGCCATCCTCGACCTCAGCGCGGCCATCGCGACCCGGCACTTCGCCCCGCACAACAAGAAGAACGACGCCGAGGAACCGCGCTTCGACGGCGAGCGGGTGCACGTCATCCCGGAGGTCGGCGCGGCCCTGCGGGTCTTCGCCGAGGCGGGCCTGGTCGGCGCCGCCATGGACTACGAGGTCGGCGGACAGCAGCTGCCCACCGTGGTCGCCAACGCCTGCCGCGCCTGGTTCCAGGCCGCCAACATCGCCACCTCCTCGTACCCGCTGCTCACCGTCGGCAACGCGAACCTGCTGCTGGCGCACGGCAGCGCGGAGCAGATCGACACCTACGTGCGCCCGATGGTCGAGGGCCGGTTCTTCGGCACCATGTGCCTGTCGGAGCCGCAGGCCGGCTCCTCGCTCGCCGACATCACCACCCGGGCGGTGCCGCAGGACGACGGCACCTACCGGATCACCGGCACCAAGATGTGGATCTCCGGCGGCGACCACGAGCTCAGCGAGAACATCGTCCACCTGGTGCTGGCACGGACGCCCGGCGCGCCGGCCGGCGTCAAGGGCATCTCGCTGTTCGTCGTGCCCAAGTACTTGGTCCGGCCGGACGGCACGCTCGGCGAGCGCAACGACGTCGTCCTGGCGGGCCTCAACCACAAGATGGGCTATCGCGGCACCACCAACACCCTGCTCAACTTCGGCGAGGGCCGGCACACCCCGGGCGGCGCGCCCGGCGCGGTGGGCCGGCTGGTGGGCGAGGAGCACCGCGGGCTCGCCTACATGTTCCACATGATGAACGAGGCCAGGATCGGCGTCGGCCAGGGCGCCACCGCGCTCGGCTACACCGGATACCTGCACTCCCTGGACTACGCCCGCACCCGCCCGCAGGGCCGCCCGCTCACCGGCAAGGACCCGAACGCCCCGCAGGTGCCGATCATCGAGCACGCGGACGTGCGCAGGATGCTGCTGGCGCAGAAGAGTTACGTGGAGGGCGCGCTCGCGCTCGGCCTGTACTGCAGCCGCCTTCTCGACGAGGAGCTCACCGCCGAGGACCCGCGGGAGCGGGACCGCGCCCACCTGCTGCTGGACGTCCTCACGCCCATCGCCAAGAGCTGGCCGTCGCAGTGGTGCCTGGAGGCCAACAACCTCGCCATCCAGGTGCACGGCGGCTACGGCTACACGCGCGAGTACAACGTCGAGCAGTTCTACCGCGACAACCGGCTCAACCCGATCCACGAGGGCACGCACGGCATCCAGGGCCTGGACCTGCTCGGCCGCAAGGTCGTCATGAACGGCGGCGCCGGGCTACGGCTGCTCCTGGACACTCTCGCATCGACCACCGCGAAGGCCACGGCGGTCGGCGGCGAGGCGGCCGAGCTGGCGGACCGCCTGGCGCAGGCCGCGGCCCGCGTCGAGCGGACGACGGCCCGGCTGTGGTCCACCGGGGACCCGGCGACCGCGCTGGCCAACTCCTCCGCCTACCTGGAGGCCGTCGGCCACGTCGTACTCGCGTGGATCTGGCTGGAGCAGTTCCTCGCGCTGGGTGACGGCGCGGACGCCTTCCACGAGGGCAAGCGGCAGGCCGCCCGGTACTTCTTCCGGGTCGAACTCCCCCGCACAGGTCCGCAGTTCGATCTTCTCGACAGCCTGGACCGGACGGCGGCGGACTGTCACCCGGAGTGGTTCTGACCGGCCGGCAGGTGGTCCCGGGGGAGGATTTTCCGCGGCAAACACGAGATCACCGGCGCGGTCCCGCGACTGAACCCGCCCGTCGGCGGGTAGGTCCCGATGCGTTCACGAGGGAGGGAGTCCGGGTGTCGCTGCCACTCGCGGGTGTCACGGTGATCGCGTTGGAGCAGGCGGTGGCCGCGCCGTTGGCGACCAGGCACCTGGCCGACCTGGGGGCCAGGGTGGTGAAGGTCGAGCGGCCGGACGGCGGCGACTTCGCCCGCGGGTACGACCACAGCGTCAACGGGCTGGCCAGCCACTTCGTCTGGCTCAACCGCGGCAAGGAGTCGGTCGCCCTCGACCTGAAGGCGCCCGAAGGCCGCGCCGTGCTGGCCGACCTCGTGGCCGGCGCCGACGTCTTCCTGCAGAACCTCGCGCCCGGCGCCGCCGCCCGCCTGGGCTTCGGCTCCGCCGAACTGCGCGCCCGGCACCCCCGGTTGGTCACCGTCGACCTCTCCGGCTACGGCTCCGGCGGCCCCTACCAGGACAAGCGCGCCTACGACATGCTGATCCAGTGCGAGTCCGGCCTCGCCTCGGTGACCGGCCCGCCGGAGCGCCCGGCCAAGACGGGCGTGCCGAGCTCGGACATCGCCGCCGGGATGTACGCGCTGACGGCGACGCTCGCCGCGCTGGTCGGCCGCGCCG
>NZ_JBFBDY010000691.1:0-3123 GCF_040683475.1 Kitasatospora sp. NPDC093558
CTCGTGCATGGCGCGCAGCGGCGCGGCGAGTTCGTTGGCGAAGGCGAGCAGGCGTCCGCCGCTGCGGCGGTTCTCGCTGAGCGCGTAGCGGGCGGCGGGCCGGCCGCCGGCCTTCGGGAAGTGCCGGGGGAACTCGTCGAGGTTGGCGACGGAGGCGCCACGCCAGCCGTAGATCGCCTGGCAGGGGTCGCCGACGGCGGTCACCGGGTGCCCGGTGCCCTGGTCGTCGGGGCCCGCGCCGAACAGGCCGGCCAGCATGAGCCGCTGGGCGACGGAGGTGTCCTGGTACTCGTCGAGGAGCACGACCCGGTACTGGCCGCGCAGGAGTTCGCCGACCTCGGGCCGGCGCTGGGCGAGCCGGGCGGCGGCCGCTATCTGGTCGCCGAAGTCCATCAGCCCGGCGGCGGCCTTGCGGCGCCGGTACTCCTCGACCAGGCGCAGCAGTTCGAGCCGGGCCCGGGCGGTGGCGGGGACGGCCCGCAGGTCGTCGTTGGTGAGCTTGGCGGTGGCGAGGGCGTCGAGGAGGTCCTCGTCGTGGGCGCGCAGGGCGGCGGGTTCGACGAGGTGTTCGGCGAGTTCGCCGTCGAGGGCGATGAGGTCGGCGACGAGGTTGGCGAAGGTGCCGGTGAGGGCGGGGTACGGGCCCGGGCTGGTGCGCAGCACCTTGGCGGCGAGCTGGAAGCGGGTGGCGTCGGCGAGCAGCCGCACGTCGGGTTCGACGCCGATGCGCAGGCCGTGCTCCTTGAGGAGGCGGCCGGCGAAGGCGTGGTAGGTGGAGATCTCGGGTTCGCCGAGCGGCTCGGTGTCGTCGCGGTCGGTGACGCCGGCGCGCAGGAGGGCGGTGCGGACGCGTTCGGCGAGTTCGCCGGCGGCCTTGTTGGTGAAGGTGAGGCCGAGGACCTCGTCGGGGCGCACGGCGCCGGAGCCGACCAGCCACACCACCCGGGCGGCCATCACGGTGGTCTTGCCGGAGCCGGCGCCGGCGACGATCACGGCGGGTTCGAGGGGGGCGCCGATGGCCGCCATCTGCTCCCGGTTGAACGGGATCCCGAGCAGCTCCTTGAGCTGGTCGGGATGGCTGAGCACGGCGGTCACCCCGCAACGTTAACCGGAGCGGCGGACATCCTTCATTCGACGAGTTGTGCCCCGTCGCGCTGGGCGGAGCAGCTGCGGCGGAACGCGCAGCGGTCGCAGCCGCCGCCGGTGCGGGGCACGAAGCGCTCGGCGAGGACGCGCCCGGCGGCCTCGGCCAGCAGGTTCTCGATCCACGGCTCGCCCTCGGGCGGCTCCTGGCGCTGCACCTTGGGGGCGTCCTGGGCGGCCTTGGCGGCGGGCTCGCGCAGGTGCACCAGCTCGGCGCCGCCGGTGTCGGGGGCGCGGCCCGCGAAGCCGGGCAGTTCGTTCAGCGCCCCGGCCCGGACGGCGAGCTGGTAGACGGCGAGCTGCTTGTGGTCGGGCAGCGACTTGTCGGTGGGGATCTGCTTGCCGGTCTTGAAGTCGACGACGTAGGCGCGCCCGGCCGCGTCCTTCTCGACCCGGTCCATCGAGCCGCGGATGCGCACCGAGACGCCGCCGACGTCGAGGGTGACGTCGAAGCCGTGCTCGGTGGCGACGAGGTCCCGGCCGCGTTCCAGGACGTGCCAGTTGAGGAAGCGCTCCAGGGCGGCGCGGGCCTCGGTCTTCTCCTGGCGGGACTTCCACGGCGCGTCGAAGGCCAGCGCGTCCCAGACGGTGTCCAGGCGCTCCATGAGGACGGCGAGGTCGGCGGGGGTGCGCCCGGAGCCGACCTCGTCGGCGAGGGCGTGGACGACATTGCCGAAGCCCTGGGCGGCCGAGCCGCGGCCCTGAGCCTTGACCTCCTTGTCCAGGAACCACTGCAGCGAGCAGTTCTCCAGCTGCTCCAGGCCGCTGCCGGACAGCCGCACCGGCAGGTCGGGGCCGCGCAGCGGCTCGGGGGCGGCGGTCGGGTCGTCCAGGCCCCACCAGCGCTCGGGGTGGGCGGCGGGCACCAGCGCCAGCCCGTCCTCGTCGGTGGCGGCGGCGAGCACGGCGAGGCGTTCGGCGGCGGCCCGGCGCAGCTCGGGCGAGCGGGCCGGGTCGACGGTGACGGCCCGCAGCTCGGCGACGAGCGCGTGGACGGCGAGCGGGCGGCGCGGGCGGTGGGTGACGTCCTCGACGGTGACCGGCGGGGTGCGGCGCACGACCCGGCCGGTCGCGGGGTCGACGTCCTCGCGGTAAAGCTCGCGCAGGAAGCGGGAGGGCTCGTCGCCGTCCTCGGCGGGCGCCTTGACGGCGGTGACGATCAGCCGTTCCTTGGCGCGCGTCGCGGCGACGTAGAAGAGGCGGCGCTCCTCGCCGAGCAGGGCGGCCGGGGAGAGCGGTTCGGCGAGGCCGTCGCGGCCGATCCGGTCGGCCTCCAGGAGGGAGCCGCGGCGGCGCAGGTCGGGCCAGAGGCCGTCCTGGACGCCGGCGACGACGACCAGGCGCCACTCCAGGCCCTTGGAGCGGTGTGCGGTCATGAGCCGGACGGCCTCGGGGCGCACGGTGCGCACGGTGAGGGTGTCGGCGGCGATGTCCTGGGCCTCCAGCTCGGCGAGCAGGTCGAGGGCGCTGCGGTGGCCGGTGACCTGTTCCTCGGCGCGGGCGGCGGTCTCGAACAGGGCGCACAGGGCGTCGAGGTCACGGTCGGCGTTGCGGCCGGCGGCGCCGCCGCGCAGGGCGGCCCGCTCCAGGCGCTCGCGCCAGCGGCGGCTGCCCTCCCACAGCGCCCACAGGGCGTCCTCGGCGGTGCAGCCGCCGGCGAGTGCCTCGCGGACCTTGCGCAGCAGGGTGCCGAGGTCGCGGGCGCGCCGGGCGTGCGTGGGGTCGAGGGCGATCAGCCGCTCGGGTTCGGCGAGGGCCTCGCGGATCAGTTCGCCGGCCGGGCGCAGCGCCGCGGCGGGGCGTCCGTCGGCGCGCAGCGCGGCGCGTTCCTCCTCGCGCAGGGCGCGGCCGAGGCGGCGCAGGTCGGAGCCGTCGAGGCCGCCGAGGCGATGACCACCTACGAGGTCAGCGGGATCAGCCCGGACATGTCCTTCCTGGAGATGCTCGACACCCTCAACGAGGAGCTGATCACCCGCGGCG
>NZ_JBFBDY010000692.1:0-3111 GCF_040683475.1 Kitasatospora sp. NPDC093558
GGGCGGCGGCGGGTGTTCCGCGTCGGGGTGGCCGGCTTCCTGCTCGCCTCCCTGGCCTGCGCCGCCGCACCCACCCTCGGCGCGCTGATCGCCTTCCGTGCCGTCCAGGGCGCGGCAGCCGCGCTGATCGTGCCGCAGACCATCGGGCTCATCAAGGCGATGTTCCGCGGCGACGACACGGCCAGGGCACTCGGCAGCATCGGCCCGGTGATGGGCCTGGCGGCCGTGTGCGGTCCGGTCCTGGGCGGGGTGCTCACGCACGCCGACCTGTTCGGGTCCTCGTGGCGGGCGGTCTTCCTGGTCAACGTCCCGCTCTCGCTCGCCGTCCTCGCGCTCGCCCCGCTCCTCGCCGAGGACCGCGCACCGCGGCGCCCCGGCCTCGACCCCGCGGGCACCGCACTCGCCGTACTCGCGACCGCCCTGCTCGTCCTCCCGCTGCTGCGCTCCGGCAGCGGACTGACGGATGCCTCGTCGCTCGCCTCACTCGCCGCCGGCTGCGCGATCGCGGTGGCCTTCGCGGCCCACCAGCGCCGTGGCGCGCGGAGCGGGCGCGGCACCCTCGTCGAGACCAGCCTCTTCGGGTCCGCCCGGTTCCCGGCCGCGCTGGTGTGCTCCGCCCTCTTCTTCGGGGTCGGCACCGGGCTCACCCTCGTCGTCGTCCTCCAGCTCCAAGTCGCCTCCGGAGCCGACGCGTTGACCGCCGGGCTAACGCTCCTGCCCTGCTCGGCCGGGATGGCGGCGGCGTCCTGGTGCGCCGGCGCGTACCTGGTCCACCGGTACGGGTCGCGGGTGCGCGACGCCGGGCTCGCGGTCCTGGCGGCGGGCATCCTGGCGACGGCCGGGGCGTTCGGCGCGAGCAGCCACCGGGTGCTGCTGCCGTGCGCGCTCGCGGTCGTCGGCATCGGGCAGGGCCTGTTCACACCTTCGTTCTTCTCCGCCGCCCTGCAGCCGCTCCGCCCGCAGGAGATCGGCTCCGCCGCCGGACTCCTCAACGCCGTCCAACAACTAGGCACCACCGTAGGCGTCGCCGCACTCGGCCGGATCTACCTCACGTCGGCGGACACCGACGGGGCGCAGCGCGCCTGTTGGGCGGGTCTGGCTGCGCTGGCGGTGGTTGCGGCGGTCGGCCGGGCGATGCGCGCGGGCAGCGCGCCAG
Source organism: Kitasatospora sp. NPDC093558 (assembly GCF_040683475.1). Taxonomy (NCBI): domain Bacteria; kingdom Bacillati; phylum Actinomycetota; class Actinomycetes; order Kitasatosporales; family Streptomycetaceae; genus Kitasatospora; species Kitasatospora sp. NPDC093558. The sequence continues at coordinate 1,157 of NZ_JBFBDY010000692.1, forward strand.
CAGCGGAGGTCGCGCCGCAACCAGCCGCCGAAACCGTGGAAGCCACGCACGCCCGATGAGCTCGACCACGCACTCGTCCCCACCTCACGGACCAACAGCCGGACGGGCGCTGCGCACGGGCAACCGCCCGACCCGGCCCCCACCGAGGACGTGGGGCGACGCGGGCGGGCGACAGCCAAGGCGCGGACGGGGCACGGGCGATGGGCGGGCGACGGCCAAGGCACGCCCGCAGACCCGACCCCGGCAGAACCCGGACCCGCGCCAACCCACGTCATGACAGCCCCAAAGGCCATGCGCACAGGCGACGGCGCGGGGAGCGGCCGGCCGACGCGGGGAGCGGGCGAAGGCGGTCACCAGCGCCGGCCAAGGCGCGCCCGCGGCAGAGCCCAGGCCGGCACCGCAACCAACCCTCGCTCCGGCCCGCATCCCGGCGGACCGGCGGGCCATGCGCACGGGCGAAGCCCGGGGGGGCGCAACCGACGCCGGCGCGCGCGAATACGGCCACGGGCAAAGCGAGCACGGCCGACGATCCGGGGGCCGGCCGACGCGGGCGCGGGCGGCGGCCAAGGTACGCCGCGGGCCCGACTCCGGCGGAGTCCGGACCCGTGCCGGCTCGCGTCGTGGCGGACCGGCGGGACACGCGTCCGGGCCACGAGCCGGGGACGGCCGTCGGGGCCGGGGCCTGGCAGGCGGGGTGCGGCGCTGACGGCACCTGACCGACCGGCAGAATCGGGGCCTCGACCCCGTAGCGGATGTCGAGAACCTGGGAGTCACGCATGCTCGATGAGCTCGACCGCGCACTCGTCCACGCTCTGCGGATCGACGGCCGTGCCCCGTTCAGCCGTGTCGCCGCCGTGCTCGGCGTCTCGCCGCAGACCGTCGCCCGCCGTTACCGGCGGCTGCGGGCCGAGGCGGGCTTGCGGGTCGTCGGTCTCGCCGATCCGTGGCGGGCCGGCCGTACGCAGTGGTTGCTGCGCCTCACCGCCGGTCCGCACGCCGCGCAGAGCGTTGCCCGGGCCCTGGTGCGGCGCGGTGACACGGCCTGGGTGCACCTCACCTCGGGCGGCACCGAGATCGCCGCGACCGTCGAGACCGCGCCCGGCGACGACGGGCACGCCTTGCTCCTGCGGGACATTCCGCGGACGGCCACCGTCACGGCCGTGTCCGCCCACTGCCTGCTGCACACCTACCGGGGCGGCCCCACCGTCTGGCCGGGCGGGGCCTGCACGCTCAGCGAGGACCAGCAAGCCCGGCTACGGCCGCCAACGCCCGTACTCGCTTCGCCCTCCCCGCCGGGTCTGGACATGGCCGACCGGGCGCTGCTCACCGCGCTCCACCACGACGGCCGTGCCGCCCTCGGCGACCTCGCGGCCGCCACCGGCCGCACCCCCGCGACGGTCGCCCGCCGCCTCGCCGAACTCCGGGCCGACGGCAGCGTCTTCCTCGACGTCGAGCTGGCCCCCCGCCTGCTCGGCGCCGGCATGCAGGCGCTCCTCTGGATGACCGTCGCGCCCTCCGAGCTGGACGGCGTCGCCCGCGCGCTCGCCGGCCACCACGAACTCGCCTTCGTCGCCGCCACGACCGGCCGCACCAACCTCGCCGCCACCGCCCTGTGCGCCGACCCGGCCGACCTGCACCGCTACCTCACCCGTCGCCTCGCCGCGATCCCGGGCATCACCGCCCTGGAGTCCGCGCCCGTCCTGCAGACCCTCAAGTCCTCGGGCCCGATCCCGCCGCCGCCCACCCGGGGCCCGCACTGACGCCCCGGGTCATGGCCCGCCGTGCCGCACGGGCGGTTACGATCGCCCCTATGCCTCCGCAGGACCGCCCCTCTCACGCCGAGCCGGTGCCCGGGCACCCCCGACGGGGACAGCTGCGGTGTGGTAGCGCACCCTCGGCAAGCCAGCCAGCCAGCCAGCCAGCCAGCCAGCCAGCCAGCCAGCCAGCCAGCCAGC
>NZ_JBFBDY010000693.1:0-3101 GCF_040683475.1 Kitasatospora sp. NPDC093558
GAACGCGTCCTCGCCCGGCGACTCGCCGCCGGCGTCCGCGACCTCGACCGTCAGCCCCTCGCCCGCGCCGGGCAACGCGGCCACCTGGAACCCGCCGAGCGCGGACCTGCCTCCCCTGCGCTTGGCCGGCGCCGGGGACGGCGGCGCGGCGGCGGGCCCGCCGCCGACCCGGACGACGTAGCAGACGCCGCCGCCGTTGAGGAAGTACGCGTACACCGCGTGCGCGAGGTAGCAGCCGTCGGCGAACTCCCCGAACTCCCGGGTGTACTGGCTCCAGTTGGTCACCAGCGTGGGCGTGTTCAGCGGCCCGCACGGCGCCAGGCCCACGAACGCCGCGACCGCCGTCCCGACCCCCTCGATCGGACGCGAACCCGCCTCGACCTCTTCGACGTAGACGCCCGGCGACAAATACGACGGCATCCCTCAGCCCCCTTCGGACCCAACCGGCCACGGCCCAGCCTGGTGTCCGGGGGCGACCAAGGTCATGACCCTCCGCACGGCGCACCGGGGAAGCCCTCGTTGCCTGAACGGGCAACTACCGGTTGCCGTCCTTGTCTGCGAACCCGGATTCCACCTCGCGGATGTATTTGACTCCGTCGGAGTTCTTGGCCGAGTTGCAGGGCCCGCACATGGCGACGAGCTCGGCGGCGTTGGTGTAGAAGTCCACACGCGGTTGATGACCGCTCTTCCGGCCGTGGTCGTTCCAGTGCTGTGCGACCGGGGTGTTGTGGTCCAGTGTGACGTCCACGTCCGGTGCCAGATGCGGCGACCGGTTGAGGCGAGGAACGCCCGGGCAGTAGTAGGTGGCCTTCGCGAACCCGGGATCCAACCCGAACTGCGCCTTCCGCGCGATCTTGTCCCGGTGCCCTTGACCCAACGTGACACCCCTGTGGACCTGGTAGAGCGTGCTGGGACCGTAGAACTTGGCGCGGATGTCGATCCCGTCCCGAATCTTCCCGTCCAGCGTCCATTTCGTGCCCTTGAGGTCGTCGATGTCGAAGGTCGCGCCGATCTCCGCCAGGCGGGCGGCGATCCGGTCCAGCTCGGCGACGAGGGCGGATTCGGCGGCGCGGATCTTCGGCTTGGAGGACTCGTCCTTGGCCGCTTGGACGCTCTCCTGGAAGACGGAGATCCTGATCCGCGCCGCCTGCAGCTCGCTCACGACCTTGCGCTTGCTCCGCACCGTCTCGTTGGACAACGCCTTGTCGATCTTCACGAGCAGCAGGCCGGGCGTGCTGGCCATCATCAGGACGTTCCTGCCGCCGCGTTCCTCCAGATAGACGTGATGCGTGTTTCCGCCCATCGGCACGGGTTTCCGGACCCGGAGCTTCGCCAACAGGGCGTCCTTGGCGCCCTTCACACTGTCGACGGCTTTCGCCCCACCGCGCTTGAGGCCGCGCCAGGCCGCCTTCCCCGCTGCGACGATCTTGCCGATCACCCAGTCGACGGCCTTCGTCACCGGGGCCTGGACCTTCTCCAGGATGCCCCGGATCTTCTCCGAGATGCCGCCGAGGCCCAGCAGGCTCGCGAGGAAGTCCAGGACCAGGGGCAGGGCCTTCGCCAGGGCCGCTTCGATCTTCGCGGGGATGCCGCCTCCGGTGCCCGCCGCGATGCCCTCGATCGAGTCGAGGACGGTGTCGACGAAGTCCTTGAGCCGGGCGGCCTGGTGGACGAAGAACATGATCACGTCGTAGATCGCCTTGCACGCCCGGACGAACGCCGAGGCCGGGTTGAGCAGGGAGACGATCCAGGTGACCCCGGCGGTGACGATCTTCTCCAGGACGAAGTCCTTGATCGCGCCGATCACCGTGTCCTTGAGGTCGCCGAGCTTCCCGAGGATCCAGCGCCAGAGACCGCCGACGCCCTCCGACATCAGGACCCGGACCATCTCGAAGGAGCCTTCGAGCGCCCGCATCGCCGGTTCCGGGATCTGCCGTACGACGCGTGCCCGGATGTTGGCCCAGGTCAGGCCGAGGATCGACAGGACGAGCCGAAGGATGCCCTTGGCGTCCAGTGTTTCCGGGAGTTCGATGCCGCCGGCCGCCAACTGGCCCAGCAGCCAGTCCTTCAGGCCCTGTTTCAGGTGCTCGCCCGCCCGCTCGGCGAAGCCCAGGACGCCGGACTTAACGGCGTTGACGAGGTTACCGAGGAACTCGATCGGCTTCGCGATGATCCGGTCGACCGCGCCGGCCGCCCGCGCCGCGACGCTCGCGAGCATGTCGGCGAGTTGCTTGATCGTCGCAGCGGTCTCGGCGAGGGCGTCCATCGCGGCGTCCAGCAGGCCCTTGTTCTCGGCCTGGAGGGCCTTGATCTCGTCGTCGACGGCGCCGCGCGCGGCGGTGTAGCGCTGGGCGAGGTCGTCCACGAGGGCCTTGGACTTGTCGTCGACGGCGGACTCCAGCTCGGTGAAGCGCCCGCCGAACTCCCGGGCCGCGTCGGCGGCGAAGCGCTGGAGTTCGCGCGGCTGGCGGGCGACGATCCCGGCGATCTCCTCCCGTCCGCGCGCGATCCTCGCCTTGGCGGCGGTAAGTTGACGACCGATCAGATCGGCGACGTCCGAGATGACCGCGCGCATCCTGGACTCGTAGAGCGCACGGGAGAGTTGGAAGATCTGGCCCGCCTCCGCCGGCAGGCCGGTGAACTTGTCGGCGACCCAGCGCGCCGCGCCCGAGACCCCCGCGTACCGCTCGTCCTTGTAGCGCTGCATCCGGGCCTGGTGGTCGGCGGTGAAGGCCGCCTTGGCCTGGGCCTCGCCCTGGTCGAAGGCCGCGCCGACCTGGCCGTCGAGCTCGCCGAGCACCTTGTCGACGTCGGCCTTCGTCCCGTCGTAGACGGCCTTCAGCTCGGCGGAGAGCTTGGCCCGCGCCTCCTCGTCCCGGGCCTTGGCGGCGGTCTGGCCGGCCTTCACGTGGGCACCGCCGGCCGTCCGGGCCGCCGCCATGCCCTGCATCCCCGCCGCACCCAGCGCGGACGCGGCGGAGCGCTCGGCCGCCACCTTCTGCTGCTCGGCGGCGCGGAGGGCGGCGGCGACAAGGCCCGCAGCTACCCCAACCAGCTCTCCGGCGGCCAGAAGCAGCGCGTCGGCATCGCCCGCGCCCTGG
>NZ_JBFBDY010000694.1:0-3084 GCF_040683475.1 Kitasatospora sp. NPDC093558
CCGGGCGGTTCCACCGCCACACCCGGGTCATGATGGCGTTCTCAAGTTCGCCGAGTTGCCGGACCATAGTGCGGCCAGGATAGGGAGTGAATGGGCCGGCGCCGGTACGGGCGCGGGCGGCGGGGGTGCCGACGACGGGGGCGGAGGCGCCGGCGTGTGCGTCGGGCTCGGGGGTGTAGCGCTCGGCGTCGGTGTGGGAGTGGGAGTGGGTGTCGGGGTGGGGGTCGGTGTCGGCGTGGGCGTCGGGCTCGGGCACGAGTCGCGCCAGTGCGGCGGGTGGTGCAGGTCGCCGTGCGGATCGACGGTGACGCCGACCTGGACGTCCACGCCGACCCCGACGCTCACGCCGTGCCCGCCGGGCCCGACGTCCACCGAGACGTCCGTGCCGGTGCAGACGCACACGTCGGCAACCGGCCCCTTCGGGCGTCCCCCGCCGTGCTGGCTCGCGCCGGAGGCCGACGCGCCGCTCAGCAGCGCGCACATCGCGACCACCCCGACCGCCGCACCAGCCAGCCGTGCCTTTCGCCCGCGGACGGCGCCCCCTCCGCCGTCCACCGGTATCCGTCGGAGCTGCCGGGACTGCCCGGGCTGCGGCATGGGTCCACACCTCTCGGAATCGTTTCGTCAGAAGGAGCCGGAGGACACCGGAACCGGCTGATGCACCCCCGTCAGGCGAACGGCCCGCCTCCGGGGGCGAGCCGTCCGTCATCAGGTCAACCGATCTTCGAGCGGGCCGGTTACGGCCTCGGCTCGTTTCGGGAGCAAAAATCGACCGCGGTCCGCGGCCCGGCGGCCGGTGGCCGCCCGGCGCTCAGTGGCGGCCGTGCGCGATCTCGACGTTCTCCAGGACACCGACCGCGTCCGGCACCAGGATCGCGCACGAGTAGTAGGCGCTGACCAGGTAGGAGATGATCGCCTTCTCGTCGATGCCCATGAAGCGGACCGACAGCGACGGCTGGTACTCGTCCGGCAGACCGGTCTGGTGCAGGCCGATGACGCCCTGGTTGTCCTCGCCGGTACGGATCACGAGGATCGAGCTGGTGTTCTCCTTGGTGATCGGGATCTTGCTGCACGGCAGGATCGGCACCCCGCGCCAGGCCGGCACCTGCTGCCCGCCGAGGTCGACGTGGTGCGGGTAGATCCCGCGGGCGTTGAGCTCGCGGCCGATCGCCGCGATGGTGCGCGGGTGGGCGAGCAGGTAGTCGGGGTCGCGGCGGCGGTTGAGCAGCTCGTCCAGGTCGTCCGGGGTGGGCGGGCCGGAGTGGGTCTGGATCCGCTGGTCGAAGTCGGCGTTGTTGAGCAGGCCGAACTCCGGGTTGTTGATCATCTCGAACTCCTGCCGCTCGCGCAGGGCCTCGATGGTCAGCCGCAGCTGGTGCTCGATCTGGTTCATCGGCTGGTTGTACAGGTCCGCGACGCGGGTGTGGACCTTGAGGATGGTCTGCGCGACGCTCAGCTCGTACTCGCGCGGCTTCAGCTCGTAGTCCACGAAGGCGCCGGGCAGTTCGAACTCGCCGTGGTGGCCGGCCGACATGGCGATCTCGGCCTCGCCGCGCTCGTTCTGCGCCTGCAGCGGCAGGGACAGGAACTCCTGGAGGTGCTCCTGGAGCGTCGGCGCGTTGTCGCGGATCCGCTCGAAGTCGCGGCGGCTCAGGGTGAGGACGACGCCGGAGGTCGCGCTCTTGACGGTGTACTCCCAGACGGCGTCCGGGTTGAGGATCGCGTCGTCGCCGAAGCGGTCGCCGTCGCCGAGCACGCCGACGACGGTCTCGTCGCCGTACTTGCCGGTGCCGATCTTGTTGATCTTGCCGTGCGCGATCAGGTAGATCCGGTCGGCCGCCTCGCCCTGGGTGACGAGCACCTCGCCCGGACCGAAGTTCCGCTGCTCGCAGCGGTCGGCGAGAGCGATGAGCACGTCGTCGTCCTCGTAGCCGCGCAGCAGGGCGAGTTCGCCGAGCTCGCGGGGGATCACGCGGACCTCGGAACCGGTCTTGATGAACTCGACCACGCCGTTGCCGACGGTGTAGGTGAGGCGGCGGTTCACCCGGTAGGCACCACCGTGGGCCTCGACCCAGGGGAGCACCCGGAGCAGCCAGCGGGAGGTGATCTCCTGCATCTGCGGTGCGGACTTGGTGGTGGTCGCGAGGTTGCGGGCAGCGGCTGTGGCGAGGGACTGCTGCTGTGCCTGCTGTGTCTCCGGACTGGTGTCGACGGGCATCGGCAGGGGTCTCCTTGATCTGGTCGTATCACGCGGGCGGGTCGGACCGAACCGTCCTGGGCGAGGCCATGACGGATCATCAGATACGCGTATCGGTGGGGGTTTTGGCGAGGTTCCGGTGAGGTCTGCGCAATCGGGGCGCCGGCTCCCGGCGGCCCACCCGGAACCCTAGATCACCGGGGCCCGACCAGGCCCGTACGGCGGCCGAGTGCCCCTCGATAGGGTGAATCTGATCCGGATCCGCCCGCTCCGCGCCGAAGACCTGGCAAACGTCCGTTCGCCTCGCGGATCCGCGTGTGGTGCGGCCCTGGTCAGGCGCGTGTCCGGGGGCCGCGAAGGGTCCGGTCCGGCCGTCCGGGGAGCCCGGCCGCGGGGCCGCCGCGGGTGGCGGACAGCGTCAACACGACGCACCGCCACGCCGGTTGCGGCGTGGCGGTGCGGTGGTTCGTGTGAGGGCGGTGGTTCGTGTGTGGGGCGGTGATTCGTGTGCGGGGCGGCGCTCAGGCCACCTCCATGCCGTGGCGGACGCGGTCGAAGCGCCCGGCGGCCAGGTCCTCGTCGGTGATCCAGAAGGAGACGTTGACGGTCTCGCCCCAGTGCGCGCCGGCCGCCGAGGCCTCGACCTGGAGCAGCGGCCGGTGCCCCTCGTGGCGCCCGGTGTCGGTGTCGCACCAGCCGAGCACGCGGACGTCCGGGCCGGGCAGGTGGTCGCGGAAGTCGGAGGCGAGGTCGAGCGCGACCATGAAGTCGTCTGGGAAGAGGTCCTCCAGCTCGCGGTCCTGGTAGGACGGCGCGGACAGCGCCCAGTCGGCCCGGAGCGGCACGGCGGCGAGCGGGGCGAAGTCGCTCCGGCCGGCCGGCTCGGG
>NZ_JBFBDY010000695.1:0-3074 GCF_040683475.1 Kitasatospora sp. NPDC093558
AATAACATGCCAAACCAGGAGAACAATGGGGGTCGTGGGGTGGGGAGGGGGTGCGGCGTTACGGGGGCCCGGGCGCGCCGGCCCGGGGCGGGGCCGGGCCCCGGCGGCGGGGTGGGCGGCCGGCGCCGCCGGGAGCGCCCCGGCGGCCTCCGCCGGCGGCTCCACCCAGTGGCGGCGCCGCTGGAAGGGGTAGCCGGGCAGCGTGGTCGGGGCGCGCCGCTCCTCGCCGGCGAAGGCGGCCCAGTCGAGCGCCGCGCCGGCCTCCCAGAGCCGTCCGGCCGCGGCCAGCAGCACCGCGTCGGACGGGGTCTCCTCCTTGGCGTGCGGCATGGCCTGGGCCACCGCGACCCCGGGGCCCGCCACCTGGGCGGCGAGCCGGCCGAGCGACCGGCCGGGGCCGACCTCCAGCAGGACCGGGCGCTCACCGGCGACCAGGGCGGCGACGCCGTCCGCGAACCGCACCGCGCCGCGGGCCTGGCGGGCCCAGTAGTGCGGGTCGGTCGCGTCCGCGGCGCCGATCCAGGTGCCGGTCACGTTCGAGAGGAACGGTATCCGGGGTTCCTTGCGCGGCACTTGTGCGACGAGTTCGGCGAAGGGCTCCACGATCGGGTCGAGCATGGCCGAGTGGAACGCGTGCGAGGTGTGCAGGCGCTGGGTGCTGCGGCCGTCGGCGGCCAGGCGCGCCTCGGCGGCGGCGATCGCCTCGTGGGTGCCGGACAGCACGCACCGGTGGGGCGCGTTGACGGCGGCCAGCGACAGGCCGGAGCCGAGCAGCGCGGCGGCCTCGGCCTCCGCCAGCTCGACGGCCAGCATCGCGCCGGACGGCAGCGCCGACATCAGCCGGCCGCGCGCCGCGACCAGGCGCAGCGCGTCCGGCAGTTCGAACACCCCGGCGAGCGTCGCGGCGACCCACTCGCCGATGCTGTGGCCGAGCATCGCCGTCGGCTCCACGCCGATCCCGCGCCACCACCGGGCGAGCGCGTACTCGACGGTGAACAGGGCGGGCTGGGCGAGCGCGGTGTCGGTCAGCGGGTCGGGCGTGCCGGGCGGCGCGGGGGTGGCGAGCAGGTCCAGGAGGTCCACGCCGAGCAGCGGGTCGAGGATCTCCACGCACTCCCGGACGGCCGCGGCGAAGCGCGGTTCGGCGGCGAGGAGGTCGGCGGCCATGCCGCGGAACTGGCTGCCCTGGCCGGGGAAGAGGAACGCGACCGGCCTGCCGTCGGCGGCCTCCCGGACCGGGGCCGCGGCGAGGGCGGCGGCGGCCTGCTCCGGGCCGGCGCCGACGGCGGTCAGCCGCAGCGGGTGCCGGCGGCGGCCGAGCTGGAGGGTGTGGGTGATGTCCGGCAGGTCGCCGGGCCCGGCCTTCGCCAGGACGCCGAGGAGGTCGGCGCGGGCCTGCTCCAGGGCCGGGGCGGTGCGGGCGGAGACGGTCAGCACCTGGTGGCGGCGCGCCTCGCCGTCCCGCGGCTCGGGCGCGGGCGGCTCCTCCAGGACGACGTGCACGTTGGTGCCGCCGACGCCGAAGGAGCTCACCGCGGCCCGGCGCGGCCCGTCCTGCTCCGGCCACGCCCGCAGCCGGTCGTTGACCGCGAAGGCGCTCTTCTCGGCGATCCGCGGGTTGCGCTCGCGGTAGTGCAGGCTGGGCGGCAGCTGCCCCTCGCGCACCGCGAGGACGGACTTGATCAGCCCGACCACGCCCGAAGCGGCGTTCAGGTGCCCGATGTTGCTCTTCACCGAGCCGATCGGGACGGAGTCCGGCAGGGCCCCGGCCGGGCCGTACACGGAGTCCAGCGCGGCGATCTCGATCGGGTCGCCGACGGCCGTGCCGGTGCCGTGCGCCTCGACGTAGCCGATCGTCAGCGGGTCGACCTCGGCCTCGCGGTAGGCGGTGGCGATCGCGGCGGCCTGCCCGTCCACGCTCGGCGCGGTGAAGCCGGCGCGCGCGGCGCCGTCGTTGTCGAGGCCGGTGCCGAGGATGACGGCGTGGATGCGGTCGCCGTGCTCCAGGGCGTCGGACAGCCGCTTGAGGGCGACCACGCCGACGCCGCTGCCGAAGACCGTCCCGCTCGCGTCGGCGTCGAAGGGCTTGCAGTGGCCGTCGGCGGACTGGATGCCGCCCGCCTCGTACACGTAGCCCCAGTCCTGCGGGAGCTTCACCGAGACGCCGCCGGCCAGCGCGAAGTCGCTCTGGTAGTCCAGCAGCGACTGGCAGGCCTGGGCGACGGCGACGAGCGAGGTGGAGCACGCCGTCTGGACGGTGACGGCGGGGCCGGTGAGCCCCAGCCGGTACGCGACGCGGGTGGTCAGGTAGTCCTTGTCGTTGCCGTGCAGCAGGGCCGCGGGGTACTCGGTGAGCAGCTGCGAACGGCTGTAGTGCGGCGCCAGGTTGAGCAGCATGTAGGCGTTGAAGCTGCTGCCGCCCCACACGCCGGCCCGGTCGCCGGGGCGCCCGGAGCCGTAGTTGGCGTCGTCCAGGGCCGCCTGGCACTGCTCCAGGAACAGGCGGTGCTGGGGGTCCATCAGCTCGGCCTCGCGCGGCGGGATGCCGAAGAACTCGGCGTCGAAGTCCTCCACGCCCTCCAGGCGTCCGGTCGCCGGGACGTAGCCCTCGGGCGCGTCCGGTCCGCCGTCGGCCCGGTGCAGCGACTCGACCCCGCCGAGCAGGTTCGCCCAGAACGCGTCGACGCTCGCGGCCCCCGGCACCCGGCAGGCCATTCCGACCACCGCGATGCGCTCGGGCGCCTCACCCTCGTGGTCCAGCAGGTCATCGGCCACCGTTGTGTTCCCCCTTCAGGCGGCGCCGGCGGGCGGCGCGCAAGTGGTTCGAGTTCGCCGCCGGTCCCGCGGGTGCGGCCGGCTGCTGCGCGGGCCCGCTCAGGTGGGCGGCCAGCGCGGCGACGGTGGGGTACCGGAAGAGGTCCACCACCGGGACGTCGTGGCCCAGTTCGTCGCGCAGCAGGGTGTGCAGGCGGACCATCATGAGCGAGTGGCCGCCGAGGTCGAAGAAGTTCTCCTCCCGGCCGACCCGCTCGACCCCGAGCAGCCGGCGCCACAGCTCGGCGATCCGGGCCTCG
>NZ_JBFBDY010000696.1:0-3057 GCF_040683475.1 Kitasatospora sp. NPDC093558
GCCCCGACGGTGTGCCGGGCGGCGCCGCGCTCGGCGTGCCGCACGTGCAGGACGCCGCCCTCGGTGACCGCGAGCAGCGCGACGTGCCCGGCCTCGGCGGGCATGAGCGTGGAGGCGGCGGTCTGGACGGCGTCCGCGACCTCCTCGACGGTGACGGCCGCGGTGAGCGACGCGCCGGCCACGCGCAGTGCGCGCTCGCGGGAGACGGCCTGGCGGCGGGCCACCACGACGACCGCGAGGCGGGCGAGGACGAGGAGGTAGAGGAGGGCGGAGAAGGCGCCGATCACGCCCGCGTTGCTGGTGTTGCCGTTCAGCGACTCGATGATCAGGATCGCCGGGGCGATCAGCGAGGCGAGCGTCAGCAGGACGAGCCGGCCGCGGCCGAGGTCGGGCTGCTGGGTGGGCACCGGCCGGGTCAGCTCGACCATGGACGGGTGCAGCGCGGCGGCGCCCCACGCCGTGTAGAAGGCGGCCCAGCCGAGCTCGACCGGACCACCGATGCGCCAGGTGCCGTGCAGCTGGATCAGCCCGTACAGGACGTCCGAGGTCAGGATGCCGAGGGTGCCGACGGTGAGCAGCTGCAGCGAGCGGCTGTTGCCGCCGCGCGGGGTCAGCAGGCGCAGCAGCAGGGCGAGCACGACGACGTCGCCGAGGGGGTAGGCGATGGAGACGGCCTTAGGGAACCAGCCGAGGTCGGGGTTCCGCGCGTACGGGAGGATCAGGTAGATCCAGGAGAGCAGGGCGAGGCCCATGGTGAGGATGAGCGCGTCGAGCAGGCCCGCGCGGTCCTGATGGGCCGTCCGCCAGCGGATGAAGCCGAGCACGCCGGCCGCGTACAGCACGAACTCGGCGAGGTAGAAGCCGTCGGCGACGGACGGGAACGGGTTGTTCAGGTGCAGGAGCTGCAGCTGGACGGCCTGGACGACCTCGCCCGCGGTGAAGCTGAGGTTCGCGAGCGCGAGCAGGTACCACGGCGACGCGTGGGACGGGCGGTTGAGGCGGATGCCGATCACGATGCCGGCCACGCCGCCCAGTCCGATGCCCGTCCACCAGATGATCCGCTGTGAGGGGTCGGAGTAGTAGGCCGCGATGAACGCGACCATCCACAGCAGGTAACAGGCCATCAGGCGTTGTCGCCGGCGTGTCAACGAGGCTACCTCCTCCGCGACTTCACCCCGCCGGTCGGGCGGGTGCGCGTGGCGAGGGCGCGCGGCGTCGGGCCGTCGGGACGTCGGGCGTCCCGACATTGGAGTCCGCAGCCGTCCGGCCGCCGGTGCTCCGGTGCCGTCCGGTCCTCGGACGTCCGGCCGGATTGCCACCGGACGTTCCCAATGTGCCGTGAGTGCGTATAGTCGGAAATGTCGCACCTCCCAGCATTCTGCCGCCACACCACGAGGTCAAGCCGGTGGACGACGCAGTCGACAGCGCACAGGGCGCACCGAAGGAAGCGGACCCCGGTCGTCACGCCGTGGTCCGTAATGACAACGGTCAGTATGCGATCTGGCCCGGCGACTTGACGGTTCCCGGCGGCTGGCGGCGCGTCCACGGCCCGGCGGGACGGGCGGAGTGCCGCGCGTACGTCGAGCGGGAATGGCGGCCGGACGAACTGGGGTTCGCGTCCTCCGAGCGGCCGGGAGGCCGTGACACCGCGGCCAGGGCGCCCGCCGGCTTCGCGGACACCGTGCACGGGCTGTTCCGGGCGCGGGCCGCGCACGACCCGGACGCGGTCGCGGTGATCGCCGACGGCGCCACGCTGAGTTACCGCGAACTGGACCTGCGCAGCGACCGGTTGGCCGGAGCGCTGCAGGCCAGGGGCGTCGGGGCCGAGCAGGTCGTGCCGGTCTGCCTGCCGCGCGACGCGGACCTCGTCGTCGCGTGGCTCGCGGTGCTCAAGGCGGGCGCGGCCTTCCTGCCGCTCGACCCGGCCAACCCGCGCCGGCGCCTCGCCCGGTTCGTCGAGGACTGCGGGGCGCGGGTGGCGCTCGGCGCCCTCCCGGGCGTGGACGTCGTCCCGGTGGACGGGCCGGCGCCCGAGACGCGGCCGTCCGACGCCGCCGCCCCCGACGACCTCGCCTACCTGATCTACACCTCCGGCACCACCGGCACCCCCAAGGGCGTCCCGGTCACGCACCGTTCGCTCGTCTTCACGCTCGACCGCGTCATCCACGCCTACGGCCTCACCCCCGGCGACCGCGTCGTGCAGCTCGCCGCGCTCGGCTTCGACACCGCGCTGGAACAGGTGCTCGCCGCCCTGCTCGCCGGCGCCACCCTCATCCTCGGCGGCACCCGCACCTGGGCGCCCTACGAACTCGTCGACCGCCTGCGCGGACTCGGCCTCGCCGTCGCCGACCTCACCCCCGCCTACTGGCACCACGTGCTCGCGCTGCTCCCCGCCGGCGGGCCGGGGCCGGACGGACTGCGGCTGATCGTCGTCGGCGGGGACGTCGTGCACGCCGACGACTGCCGCACCTGCCTGGACCGGCTGCCCGGCGTCCGGCTGGTCAACGCGTACGGCGTCACCGAGGCGGCCGTCACCTCGACCCTGTGCGAGGTGACGCCCGCCGTGCTGGACGGCGGCGCGGCCGGGGCGGCGGCGCCGGTGCCGATCGGCCGGCCGCTGCCCGGCGTGCGGGTGCACGTGCTCGACGCCCGGATGAGCCCCGTGCGGCCCGGCGAGAAGGGCGAGATCCACCTCGGCGGGCCCGGCCTCGCCCGCGGCTACTGGCGGGCCCCCGGCCTCACTGCCGAATCGTTCCTGCCCGATCCGTACGCGTCGGTGCCCGGAGAGCGGATGTACCGCACCGGCGACGCCGGACGCTGGCGGGCCGACGGGCAGCTGGAGATCCTCGGCCGCTTCGACGACCAGGTCAAGGTGCGCGGCCTGCGCATCGAACCGGGCGAGATCGAGGCCGAGCTCACGGACCACCCGGGCATCACCCAGGCCGCCGTCGTGGTCCGCGAGAACCGTGGCGCGGCCCAGCTGGTCGGCTACGTCGTGCCCACCGCCGTCACGGCCGACGGGGGCGGGGACATCGACCTGGCGGCCGGTGTCTCGGT
>NZ_JBFBDY010000697.1:0-3056 GCF_040683475.1 Kitasatospora sp. NPDC093558
TGGCGTCGGGGGTGCGGGCGGCCTGGGCTGCGAAGGCGCGGTGCACGGTGGTGTCGGTGGGGAAGACGCTGGTGGCGTTCCACTCGGCGAGCAGGCGCTCGGTCTCGCCCGCAGGCAGGTGGGCGCCGGCGGCGTCGCCTTCGGGGTCGGCGGCCATGGCCTCCAGGACGGAGCGGTACATCGAGGCCAGCCGTTCGAGGTCGGCCGGGCTCAGCACCGCCGTGGTGGTTCCCAGGTTGACGTAGCCACCGCGGGCCATCGCGCTGAGCGCGAACTCGTTCGGCGAGGAGTTCAGCGTGGCGTCGATGTCCACGTCGTCCTCGTCGACCTGGTGGAAGTCCTGGTGCTCGAACAGCACCTGGATCAGCCGCTCGCTCTCGCCCAGGTCGCGCTGGATGGCGGGCAGCGGGTAGCGGCGGTGGGTCCAGATCTCCGCTTCCTGGGCGTAGACCTGCTCGACCAGCTGCCGCCAGGTGCCGCTCGGACGGGACGCCGGGAACGGCAGGGAGTTGATGTGCATGCCGAGCACCTGGTCGGCGCCGGGGACCTCCAGGCGGCCGTGGAAGACCACGCCCGTGTGGAAGGCGTCCTCGGGCGTGAGGGTGCTCAGGACCTTGAGGTGGGCGGCGAGCAGCACGCTCTTCAGCGAGGCCTTCGCCCGCACTGCCAGTCGGCGCAGCCCGGCCTCCAGGTCGTGGTACGGGACGTACCGGTGGTGGCCGTTGACCGCGCTGCCGTCCGCCGGCGTCCAGTTCTCCGGGAGTCGCAGCGGACTGCGGCCGGCCACCGTGCGCCGCCAGAACGCCCGGTCCTCCTCGCTCGCCAGCGAGGCCAGCTCGGCAGCGATGAAGTCGGCGTAGCGCGCGGTGGGCGGCTCGGCGGGCGAAGGCGCCAGGCCGTCGCGGAGCTCCCGGTAGCGGGTCTGGATCTCGACGAGCATGGAGTGGTAGCTCCAGCCCTCGGTGATGGCGTGGCAGTGGCTGATGGTCAGCCGCCAGGCGCCCTCCTCCAGGTGGACGCGGATGCGCATCAGCGGCGCGGTGGCCAGGTCGAAGCCGGCGGCCCGGTCGGCGGCGGCGAACTCGCGCCTGGCCCGGTCGAGTCCGGTGGCGTCCAGGCCGCGCAGGTCCTGCAGGGTGACCTGGAGGTCGGCGGTGGCGTGGACGAGCTGGAGCGGCTGGGAGTAGCCGCTCAGGTGCATCGAGGTCCGCAGCATGTCGTGGCGGGCCACGACGGCGTCGACGGCCTGCTTCAGGGCCGGCAGGGAGAACTCCTGCTCGTCCGGGATCCGGAACGAGGTCAGGTTGTGGTAGGTGTGCGCCTCGCCGGCCTTGAGCATCTCGACGAGCATGCCGGTCTGGATCTGGGAGAGCGGGTAGGCGTCGACGACGTCGTCCGGCAGGAGCGCGCGGTCCTCGGCGCCGATCAGGGCGAACGGCTCGACCGCCGTCACCAGCGACTCGCCGCCGGTCTGCCCGTTCAGGCCGCCGGCGAGCTCGGCGATGGTGCGGTGCCGGAAGACGTCCCGGACGGACACGTCGTAGCCGGCCGTGCGGAGCGAGCCGACCAGGCGGACGGCGCGGATGGAGTCGCCGCCGAGGTCGAAGAAGTTGTCCTCGATGCCGATCTGCGGGCGTCCGAGCAGGTCGGACCAGATGGCGGCGAGGCGCTCCTCCAGCGGGGTGCGCGGTGCGACGTAGCGGGCGGTGGAGTAGGCGTCGTCGTCGGGTGCGGGCAGCGCGCGGGTGTCGAGCTTGCCGTTCGGGGTCAGCGGCACGCGGTCGATCGCGACGTACGCCGCCGGGACCATGTAGTCCGGCAGGCTCGCGCTCAGGTGCGTCCGCAGGACGGCCGCGTCCAGGGCTCCCTCGGCGACCGCATAGGCCACCAGGGTTTTGTCGCCACCGTCGGTACGGGCGATCACGACCGCTTCGCGGACGGTGGGGTGGTCGCGCAGCGCCGTTTCGATTTCGCCGAGTTCGATGCGGTAGCCGCGGATCTTGACCTGCTTGTCGATGCGGCCGAGGAAGTCGAGAGTGCCGTCGGCGAGGCGTCGGGCCTGGTCGCCGCTGCGGTACATGCGGGAGCCGGCGGGGCCGTAGGGGTTGGGCAGGAAGCGTTCGGCGGTGAGGTCGGGGCGGTTGAGGTAGCCGCGGGCGACGGCGGGCCCGGCCACGTGGATCTCGCCGGGGACGCCGATGGGGACGAGCTGTCCGGCGGTGTCGAGGAGGTGGATGGGGGTGTCGGAGAGCGGCACGCCCACGGGGTTGCGGTCGGTGCGTTCCAGGTCGGTGGCCTGCACCTGGTGGTAGGTGGAGTGCACGGTGGTCTCGGTGATGCCGTACATGTTGATCAGGGCCGGCCGGTCGAAGCCGTAGCGGTCCGTCCAGGGGCGCAGTTCGGTCAGCTCCAGCCGCTCGCCGGCGAAGACCACGGCGCGCAGGGCGAGTCGGTCCGTGCGGGGGTCGCCGTCGCCGGCGAGTGCCGCCAGGGAGCGGAACGCGGAGGGCGTCTGGCACAGGATGGTGGCCTGCTGCTCCACCAGGAGGTTGAGGAAGTCCTGTGGGGAGCGGCTGAGTTCGGCCGGCACGATGACGAGTCGGCCGCCGTGGAGGAGTGCGCCCCACATCTCCCAGACGGAGACGTCGAAGGCGTAGGAGTGGAAGAGCGGCCAGACGTCGTCCGAGTTGAAGCCGTAGTGCTGCTGGGCGCCGGCGAACAGGCGCAGGACGTTGGTGTGGGTGAGGGTGACGCCCTTGGGCTTCCCGGTCGAGCCCGAGGTGTAGATGGTGTAGATCAGGTTGTCGGGTCCGGCCAGCTCTGTGGGCTCGTGTTCCGGTGCGGCGGTCAGGGCCGGGTCGTCGAGCAGGAGCAGCGGGGTGTCGGTGAAGCCGGCGATCCGGTCGGCGAGTGTGCTGTTGGTGATGACGATGGTGGCGTCGGCGTCGCTGATGATGTGGCCGAGGCGGTCGTCGGGGTTGACGGGGTCGAGGGGGAGGTAGGCGGCGCCGGACTTGAGGATGCCGAGGAGGGTGGGGATGAGGTCGAGGTTGCGC
>NZ_JBFBDY010000698.1:0-3054 GCF_040683475.1 Kitasatospora sp. NPDC093558
GTCCGGTTCCGAGCGGACCGGCCACGGGCGGCTTGGGGGCTACCAGCGGTTACCAGGGGTTACCAGGGGTTACCGGTGGCTACCAGGGGTTGCCGGGGACTACTCCCCCAGCGCGGCGCGCGCGTCGACGAAGGCCGCCACGGCGCGCTCGACGTCCTCGGTGGAGTGCGCGGCCGACAGCTGCACCCGGATCCGGGCCTGGCCGTGCGGCACCACCGGGTAGGAGAAGCCGATCACGTACACGCCGCGCTCCAGCAGGAGTTCGGCGAGCCGGCCCGCCTTCGCCGCGTCGCCGATCATGACCGGGGCGATCGCGTGGTCGCCGGGCAGGATCTCGAACCCGGCCTCGGTCATCTTCGTGCGGAACAGCGCGGTGTTGGCCGCGAGCCGCTCGCGCAGCTCGTTGGAGTTCTCGACCAGGTCGAGCACCTTCAGCGAGGCCGCCGCGATGACCGGGGCGAGCGAGTTGGAGAACAGGTACGGGCGCGAGCGCTGGCGCAGCAGGGCGACGATCTCGCGGCGAGCGGCGACGTAGCCGCCGGAGGCGCCGCCGAGGGCCTTGCCGAGGGTGCCGGTGATGATGTCCACGCGGTCCATCACGCCGTGCAGTTCGGGGGTGCCGCGCCCGCCGGCGCCGACGAAGCCGACGGCGTGCGAGTCGTCGACCATGACCATCGCGTCGTAGCGGTCGGCGAGGTCGCAGATCTCGCGCAGCGGGGCGACGTAGCCGTCCATCGAGAAGACGCCGTCGGTGACGATCAGGCGGCGGCGGGCGTCCTGGGTCTCCTTGAGCTGCTTCTCCAGGTCGGCCATGTCGCGGTTGGCGTAGCGGTGGCGGCGGGCCTTGCTGAGCCGGATGCCGTCGATGATGCTCGCGTGGTTCAGCGCGTCGGAGATGACCGCGTCCTCGGCGCCGAGGATGGTCTCGAAGACACCGCCGTTGGCGTCGAAGCAGGAGGAGTAGAGGATCGTGTCCTCCTGGCCGAGGAACGCCGAGAGGCGGTCCTCGAGCTCCTTGTGGACGTCCTGCGTGCCGCAGATGAAGCGGACCGAGGCCATGCCGTAGCCCCAGCGGTCCAGCGCGTCCTTGGCGGCGGCGAGCACCTCGGGGTGGTCGGCCAGGCCGAGGTAGTTGTTGGCGCAGAAGTTGAGCACCTCGCCGGGGCGGCCGCCGCCGGTGACGGTGACGGCGGCGCTCTGCGGGGTGCCGATCACCCGCTCCGGCTTGAACAGGCCGGCCTCGCGGATCTCGTCGAGGGTGGCGGCGATGTCGGCGCGCACGTTGTCGAACACGAGCAGACTCCTTATCGGATCGGCGGGTTGCTCAGGCGGTCCAGCAGGGCTCAGGCGGTCCAGTCGAGGATGATCTTGCCGCAGTTGCCGCCGGCCGCGTCGTCGAAGGCGGCCTCGAAGTCGTCGGCGGCGTAGCGGCCGGTGATCACCGGGCTGAGGTCCAGGCCGCCCTCCAGCAGCACGGACATCGCGTACCAGGTCTCGAACATCTCGCGGCCGTAGATGCCCTTGATGGTGATCATCGAGGTGACGATGCGGGCCCAGTCGACCGGGAAGTCGTCGGCGGGCAGGCCGAGCATGGCGATCTTCCCGCCGTGGGTCATGTTGGCGATCATCGACTGCATCGCCTCGGGGCGGCCGGACATCTCCAGGCCGACGTCGAAACCCTCGCGCAGGCCGAGCTTCTGCTGGCCCTCCTCGATGGTGTGCTCGGCGACGTTGAGCGCCAGCGTCACGCCGACCTCGCGGGCCAGGTCGAGGCGGTACGGGGAGACGTCGGTGATCATCACGTTGCGCGCGCCGGCGTGCTTGGCGACGGCGGCGGCCATGATGCCGATCGGTCCTGCGCCGGTGACCAGCACGTCCTCGCCGACCAGCGGGAAGGACAGCGCGGTGTGCACGGCGTTGCCGAACGGGTCGAAGATCGCGGCGACGTCCAGGTCGACCGGCACCCGGTGCACCCAGACGTTCGAGGCGGGCAGGGCGACGTACTCGGCGAACGCGCCGTCGCGGTTCACGCCCAGGCCGATCGTGTTGCGGCACAGGTGGCGGCGGCCGGCCAGGCAGTTGCGGCACTTGCCGCAGACCAGGTGGCCCTCGCCGCTGACCAGGTCGCCGACCGCGATGTCCGCGACGCCGGCGCCGATCTCGGCGACCTCGCCGACGAACTCGTGGCCGATCACCATGGGGGTCTTGATGGTCTGCTGCGCCCAGCCGTCCCACTTGCGGATGTGCAGGTCGGTGCCGCAGATGCCGGTCCGCAGGACCTTGATCAGCACCTCGCCGGGGCCGATCTCGGGCTTCGGGACGTCCATCAGCCAGAGTCCGGGCTCGTTCTTGTGCTTGACGAGTGCCTTCACGGGCTTCGGCTCCTGACGTGCGAGTGGACGGGCCTGCGGACGTGGGCAGGCCGAGGCGGCCCGGAGCGGCCGTTCCTGGCGACCGCACCTCCGGGCAGGCAGAAATCTGCCTGGTGGGGAGGGGTGCGGTCCATCGAGGAATTCTTAAGGGCGGCCACAGCTGGGCTAAACGATCGTGCCCGAGCTGGGCCCCGGCGCAGGTCACGGCGTGCCGTCGGCCACCCGTTCGGCGGAGCGTGCGGCGGCTGCGGCGACACCAACCGGGCGGCCGGACGGGGTACTTGACAGCGCGCCGCCAGCCGGATCGGGCCACTCGGCTGACGGCGGTCCCGTTCGGATCAGCCGGACGTCGGACCGCGCGCGGCCGGACGGCAGCGGTGCTTACGGTGGCGACGCTCCCCCGCGGCCCCGTGGAGCAGCGCTCCGGGGCCCTCCGCCCCATAGATCCGGCCCCAGTGATCCGGGCCCCAGAGAGGCGCCTCGTCCCATGACCAAGACCCGACGGCCACGCCCGGCCGTTCCCCGGTCCATAGCCGTTCCCCGGTGCAGCGCCACGCCCCGCTCCGCCCGCCGTGCAGGCGCCGCCGCGCTCGCGCTGACCGGCCTGCTCTCCGCCGCCGCCTGCTCGGGCTCGCCGTCCGGGCAGCAGCGCGCCGAGCCGGTGATCACCGCCGAACCGGCC
>NZ_JBFBDY010000699.1:0-3051 GCF_040683475.1 Kitasatospora sp. NPDC093558
GCCGAACCGCCCGCCGACTGGGCGTCCACCCGGTAGCCGTCGTTCGCGGTACTGCGGGCGGCGCCGGTGGCGTGGTTGAACTGGGCCGCGAACTGGTGCTCGCCGGCAGGGACGGTACGGCCGGGCTTGAGGACCCAGCGGTAGACCAGCACGCCGCCGGACTCCTGGGTGGTGACGGTGAAGTCGCCGCCCGCGAGGGTCTGCCAGCTGCCCGCGTCCCGGATGCCGCCGGTCTGCGCGATGCGCAGTTCGACGGTGAGCGAGGTGAGCGGTTGGGTGGTCCTGAGGGTCAGGTTGTTCTGGCCCCACCAGATGGTGGTGTGCGCGTCGACCGATCCCTCCGACCACAGCGGCCCGTTCTGCGCCCGGGCGCTCGCGGACGGGGTCGGCGTCGGGTGGGCACTGGCCGGGGCGGTGGTGAGCGGTGCCGGGGCCGGTGCCTGAGTGATGGTGGCCGGTGGGGACGACGGCGTCGGCTCGGGCGTGACCGTCGGGGCGGGGGCCGCCGGAGCGGTGGTGCTTGCTTCCGACGGCGGTTGGGACCGGACGATGCCGGCCGCGGCGAAAGCGCCGGTGGCCAGGATGCCGGCGGTGGCGAGGCCGGCGAGCGCGGCCTTGGGCCAGGAGCGCAGGCCCGATCGCGCGCGGTGCCGGACGGCCGGGCCGACCGGGCCGCGCTGCACGCGGGCCAGCATCCGTGCGCGGTCGGGCTGGTGGGCCTCGGCGGCCTCGTGCAGCTGCCAGGTGATGTGCTCGTTCACCGGTTCCTCCTTCCTGTCGCCAGTACACCGGCCGCTCGCGCGCCGAGCAGCTGTTGCAGCTCGGCCATGCCCTTCGAGGTCTGGCTCTTCACCGTACCGACCGATATGCCGAGCGCCGCCGCGGTGTCCTTCTCCGAGAGGTCGAAGGCGTGGCGCAGCACCACGCACGCCCGCTTGCGGAACGGCAGCCGGTCGAGCGCCGCACGGACGTCCAGCACGGCCGCCACGTCCGGTCCTTCGGTCTTCTCCGGGCTGCGGGTCCAGAACAGCAGGACCCGGCGCCGCTCGCGGATCGCGCTGCGGATCCGTGCGCGGGCCATGTTGGCGACCACCCCGCGGGCGTAGGCGAGCGGGTGGTCGGCCGCGCGGAGCCGGTCCCAGCGTTGCCACAGGGCGATCAGGGCATCCGCGGCGAGGTCGTCGGCGGCGTCCGTTTCACCGGTCAGGAGGTGGGCGAAACGGGCGAGTTCGGCGTGGTGGCGTTCGAAGAAGTCGTGGAACTCCGCGGACGCGTCATCGAGGAGCATGTCCCTCGGTCGCCCTCTCCTTGCAATGTGAGCGTTAACAAGGGCCCTGAGCGTAGCAGTGCCCGTCTCCTGGGCGCGGTGGGGGGCGCTGCGGAGGAGCGTCCCCGGTGGCCGGCGGGCGAGCAGCGCGGTCAATGCCGGGCGAACTGGACTTGGGTCGGCTGGACGACGTCCGGTTTCACCGCGATCCCGTCGACGGTCAGTTGCTCCCCGTAGAGGTCGGTGATCCTGATCGTGCCGCCGCACCCGGTGCCGTCCGGGGAGAGGAAGTAGTTGTAGTCGGTGCGGGACAGCTGCCGCCAGCCGCCTCCGGTCCGGACCTCCAGGGCCGCCACCGGGTTCCGGTGGCCGATCACCTGGATCCCGCACCACCACTGGCTGGAGCCGCTCTTGTACCGGACCGACATCGTGGCGGGTGCCGTGGCGGGGCTCAGCAGCGACCAGGTGATCGGGAGGCGGCCCACCGAGAGGTCGGCGAGCTTGCCGAAGGCCTCGTGGCTCAGGTCGAGCTGGCCGGGTGCGCAGGGCAAGGGGCACTCGTTGACGATCCGCACCGTGATGCTCGCCCCGTTGGCCGCGTGCACGAGCACGTACGCCCCGCACGCGCTGGAGGTCTCGTAGTCGGTGTGGTTCATCGCCGCGATCATGAGGTCGGCGGACGGGCCGAACGAGCAGGCGCCGTTGCCGTCGGCGGCGTCGTAGGACGTCGCGACGCCCTGGTAGCTCGTGCCGGGCTTGATCCGTCCGGCCAGGGACGCCTGGGCCGGTGCGGCGGGGGCATTGCCGGTGGCGGCCGAGGGCGAGGGAGAGGGGGCGGTCGTGGTGGCCGACGGCCGTGGGGTGGCCGTGGCCGACGGCGAACGCGTGCCGGTGGCCGAGGGAGAGGGCGCGAGGCTGGTGGTCATCGGCGCCGCCGTCGAGGGCGTGGGGGTGGCCGGGGCGGTGGCGTCCGACGGGGTGCCGGCCGGGGTGCCCGGCTCGGTGGCCGCGACGGACGCGGCGGCCGGTATCCCGGTGTCGGCGCCGCCGCTCTTGCCGCCCGGCGTGAGCGCGAAGGCCAGGCACACCAGCACACCGACCGCCACCAGTGCCAGCGGTATGCCCATGACCAGCCCGCGCCCGCGGTTCCACTGCGGGGCGGCGTGCTTCGTTGCTTTCATTCCCGTCCATTCGGTAGTCCGACTCGGCGTCGCACAGCCCAGTGGTCGCCGGTGGACGGAAAGGTTGCCGCTTGGGCGAAAATCTTTTTTCGGTGCTGGGCGTTCTCGGTCCGAGCGGGGAGTGCTCAGCCCGACGCCCGGACGACCAGCCGGGTGGGGAGCACCACCGACTCGCCGTGCTCCGGGTGCCGCAGCAGCAACTCCATGGCACGGGACCCGAGTTCCTCCACCGGCTGGCGGACGGTGGTCAGCCCCGGCCGGCACCGCGCCGCGACGGGGGCGTCGTCGAAGCCGATCAGTGCCACGTCCTCGGGCACCCGCAGGCCGTGCCGCCGCAAGGTCCTGAGGGCTCCCGCGGCCATCTGGTCGGAGGCGGCGAACACCGCGTTCACCTCGGGGCGCTGGTCCAGCAGCCACTGCATCGCGTGCTCACCGGAGGCGCTGCTGAAGTCGCCGTACGCCACAGCGGGCCGTACCGCCGCCATCGCGGCCACCGCCTGGTGGTAGCCGGCCAGCCGGGCCGCGCCGGGGGCGGGGTCGGGCGGCCCGGCGACGGTGGCCACCGAGCGGCGCCCGGATGCGCACAGCCGCCGCACCGCGTCC
>NZ_JBFBDY010000700.1:0-3031 GCF_040683475.1 Kitasatospora sp. NPDC093558
GGGGGGTGCCGTCGACGGTCAGGAGGGGGGGGGCGGCGGGGCGGGGCGCGCAGCCCGCCCGGAGCAGCGCGCCCGGCCCGACGAGGGCACGACGGGGTAGGGGCATGGCGGTCGGCTTTCGGAAAGGCGGTCGGAGTTGCGGAAGGCAGGGCCTCAGCCGGTCGGGCCCTGGGGGTCGGTGCTCGTCCGATCCATCGAGCGGATCGACTCCAGCACCTGCTGCACCTGCTCGACCTCGGCCCCCGTCGGCTCCCGCAGGCACGCGGTGAGCTCGATCAGCGTCGGGGACGGGCCGCTCGCGACGGTCCGGTAGCCGACGAGCTCGGTGGTGCCGCCGACGGCGGTGCACTCCTTGCCGGTCGCGGTGACCTGGGCCGGGACGGACTGCTCCGCGTACGCCTTGATCCGGCTCGGCTCCTTCACGAGCCGGAAGGTCACGACGGCCCCGCCGCCGCGCAGTTGACCGACCGGCAGGCAGAGCGTCTTCTTGTCGGCGCAGGCGGTCGGCTCGGCGATCGGCTGGTTGGCCAGGGTGCCGATGCTCACCTCCGGGCCGGTCCAGGTGTTCTCCTGCGTGAGCCAGCCCTTGGGCACGTTGACGACCATGTCGGCGACCGTCCGGAACGAGATCGCCGTCCCCAACGGCCCCACGGGGTCCGGGCCTTCCGGTGCGGGCGTGGGCGAGGGGGCCGCCGTGCTCGCGGAGGGGGAAGACGTTCCGGCGGCCCCCAGCGCGCCGGTGCCGGACGGCGCGGGGGCGATCGCCGGGGCCGCGGCCAGTGCGGCGGCGAGCAGGCCGCCGGTGAGCCCGGCGCCCAGCCCGGCGGCGCGTCGTCGGCGGCGGGCGCGGTCGGCGCGGGCGAGGATGCGCTCGATGCGGTCCTCGGGCTCGGCGAGGTGCGGGGTGGCCTGCCGGAGGAGGACCCGGAGTTCCTGCTCCTCCCCGATGCCGGTGCCAGTGCCGTCCGGGTCGATGAGGTCAGTTCCCGTCACGGCGTCCCCCGTCCAGCACCAGTTCCCTGACCGGCAGTTTGCCGCGCAGCGCGGCGAGCGCCCGGTGCGTCTGGCTCTTGACGGTGCCGGTGGTGCAGCGCAGCACCTCGGCCGTCTCCTCGACGCTGAGGTCCTCGAAGAAGCGCAGCACCACGACGGCCCGTTGGCGCGGCGGCAGCGCCCGGACGGCGGTCGCCACCACCTGGCTGAGCACGACGTCCTCGAAGGGGTCGGCCCGGTGTACCGGCGGTTCGGGCAGTTCGCCGTGCGGGACTTCGCCGGTCCAGCGGCGGCGCCACCAGGAGACGTGCGCGTTCACCAGGACCTTCCGCACGTACGCCTCGGGGCGCTCGATCGCGATCCGGTCCCACTTGGGCCAGACCTTGGCGAGCGCCGTCTGCAGCAGGTCCTCGGCCTGGTGCGGGTCGCCGGTCAGGAGCCAGGCCATGCGCAGCAGCTTCGGGCCGCAGGCGGCGACGAACTCCTCGAAGTCCGGTGTCGCGTCCCTCATCCCGCCGCCCCTGCCATGCCGCTCCCGCTGTTGCCGTCTGCCGTGGCGGCCTGGTCGGCCGCGTGCGTGGTGTTGTCCTCACGGCTGGTGGAACGCGGTGGCCCGCGGTTCGGGTTGTCTCCGTTCCGGGGTGATTTTCCCAGCCCCGGCGGACGGCCCGGGCCCGGCCCCGGCGGGAACGCTGGACGGCCCGCGAGCCGGCCGGGACTGAGCCGGGCGGCGGGCGGGCCGTGGCACCACGATGCGCCGTCCGTCCCGTGCGGCACAGGGGCGCGCGCGGGGCGCCCGGTCGCACTGCACGGGCGCGGCCGGGGCGTACGGAGGGTGTTCCGGCTGTGCTCCGGTCGTGCCCGGCCGTGCTCCGGCTGTGCCTGTGCAGTGCTCCGGCCGTGTTCCGGCCGTGTTCCGGCCGTCAGAGCGTCCCGGAGCCGTGGTCGACGGGCCCGGCCGCCGCACGGGCCGTCACCGGTGGCGCGCCGACCCGCCAGTCCGGGTGGCCGGGCATGGGCGGGGTGCGGTGGCCGTACAGCCAGTCGGTGAGGAAGTCGCCGAGGTCCTGCCCGGAGACCTCGGAGGCGGTGCGGATGTAGTCGGCGGTGGTCGCGCTGCCGTACCGATACCGCGCGAGGAAGGTGCGCTCGATCGCGTCGAACACGGCCTCGCCGACGCGCTCGCGCAGCGCGAAGAGCACCAGCGCGCCGCCGGTGTAGCGCTGGCTGTCGAACAGGTCGGCCGCGGTGGGCGAGGCCACCGGCCCGGCGTCGTGGCGCCACTGGTCGCCGAGGCCGTACAGGTAGCGCATGCGGTCGACGAGGGTGGTGTAGCCCCACGCGTCCGGCCAGCCGCGCTCGTAGCGGTAGAGCAGGCCGTAGTAGTCGGCGTGGCCCTCGTTGAGCCAGAGGTCCGCCCAGGTGGCGGGGGAGACGCTGTCGCCGAACCAGGAGTGCACGAGCTCGTGCATCATGTGCGAGCCGATCGCGGGCTCGGGCTGGCGCAGGAAGGTGGGCTTGTACAGCGTCAGGGTCTGGGTCTCCAGGCCGGTGAAGCCGAAGGCGTTCGGGTCGTCGGTGTCGGCGGGCAGGATCCCGTACGCCTCGAAGGGGAACGGGCCGAGGTGCCGTTCGGCCCAGGCGAGTTGGTCGGCGGTGAGGGCGAGGGCCGGTTCGAGGTCGGCGGCGCGCGCGGTCGGCACGACGTCGCGCAGCGGCAGGCCGTGCGGTCCCGGCCGCTCGCGCACGGTGTAGTCGCCGACGGAGACCTGGACGAGTTCGGTGGCCATCGGCTCGCGGGAGACGTAGCGCCGGGTGGTGCGGCCGTCGCCGAGCGGTGTGCTGCCGGTGAGCTCGCCGCTGGCGACGCCGAGCAGGCCGTCCGGGGCGGTGACGTCGATGGTGAAGCGGGCCTTGTCGCTGGGGTGGTCGTTGGACGGGAAGACGGTGTGCGCGCTCGCGGGCTGCCCGGCGACGGCGAAGCCGTTCGCGGTGGGTACCCAGCCGGTGTGCGGGAGCTTGGCGCGGGGGTCCCCCG
>NZ_JBFBDY010000701.1:0-3028 GCF_040683475.1 Kitasatospora sp. NPDC093558
CGGGGTGAGGGACGTGGGGGTGTCCCTCACTCGCGGCGGGCCGGGCGGCCGGCGACTACTTGGCGAAGCCCGGGAGGAGCTTGGCGTAGTCGGTGGCGACGGTGCTCAGGGCGTCCTGGGTGCCGGTGCCCTGGAGGGCCTTGCCGAGGTTGGTGCCGAGCGAGGCGAACAGCGAGCTGTACTCGGGCAGTTCGGGGCGCGGCTTGGCGCTGGCGAGGACGGCCTGGAAGCCGGCGATGCCCGGGTCGGCCTTGACGTCGGCGGTGAAGGCGTCGGAGCGGGTCGGCAGGGTGGAGTTCTTCTGCGCGATGAACGCCTGGCTCTCGGCCGAGGTCATGAAGGCGGCGAACTTCTCGGCGGCGGCCTTGTGGGCGGCGTCGGAGCCGGCGTAGACGGAGATGTTGTGGCCGCCGGTCGGGGCGCCGGCCTTGCCGGCGGAGCCGGCCGGGACGGCGGCGATGCCGAGGTTCTTCTTGTCGGCGAACGCGGAGCCCTTGTAGATGTTGGTGATCTCCCAGGGGCCCTGGATGATCGCCGCGACCTTGCCGCTGTTGAAGGCGTCCATCATGTGCGCGTAGGCGTCGGTGGTGACGTCGGCCTTGGCGGTGCCGGGCGAGGTGAACATCGACTTGTAGGTCTCGACGGCCTTGACGGCCTCGGGCGAGGTGATGGTGATCTTCTTGCCCGCGGCGTCGACGGTGTCGGTGCCCTCGCCGAACAGGAACGGCATCGCGTAGTAGCCGTCGGCGGCCTTCAGCCAGAAGCCGTCCACACCGGCCTTGTCCTTGACGGCGGCGGCGTCGGTCTTGAGCTCGTCCCAGGTCTTCGGGGCGTCGGTGATCCCGGCCTTGGCGAAGAGGTCCTTGTTGTAGAGCAGGCCCAGGGTGTCGGTCACCAGCGGGACGCCGTAGAGCTTGCCGTCGTACTTGGCCTGCTGGACGAGGCTGGGCTGGAAGGCGGAGGTGTCGGCGGCGGCGGGGGTGCCGTCGAGCGGCTCCAGGTAGCCGGCCTTGGCGAAGGCGGCGGTCCAGCCGACCTCGGAGCGGAAGACGTCCGGCGCGCCCTTGGCCCCCATGGCGGTCTGCAGCTTGTTCTGGGCCTGGTCGAACGGCACGTTGACGAAGTCGACCTTGATGGTCGGGTTGGCCGCCTCGAACTTCTTGACCAGTTCCTGGTAGTTCGGCGCCTCGTTGGTGGCGTTCGACGTGTCCCAGTACGTGAGGGTGACCGGCCCGTCGGCCTTGCCGTCCGAGCTGGAGCCGCTGCTGCCACAGGCAGCCATCGAGACCGCGAGGGCCACAACGAGGGCAGAGGCCGCGATGCCACGCCGCATGAGAACTCCTTGGGAGGGTGGGGGTGCCCGAGATGTTCGGAGACAGGCGCATAATGGCTGCCTCGTGCCGACTGCACCTTCGCTGCCGTCGGGCTGGAAGGAAGTTAACAGCGGGCGAAACGTCACGGAAACCCCTTGCAGAAACTTTCTGCAAGAAACGGCGATCGTTACAGCCGCGTGTCCTGGACGTTGCCGCACGGTAGTTGACGGCGACCAGCTATGTCCGGGTTTGACCGTTTCGCTCCGTCGGCCTGTGGCCTGGACCACCACCCTGCGTTGCGGAAAGCCGCTTGCACGAGACTTGGGGGCATGCGCATCAGCCGCATCGAGCAGGTCTCGGTGCACCCCGGCCACGCCCGCTGCGGCTTCCGCCCGCTCGCCGACGGCGACCTCACGCCGGGCCTGCGGGAGATCCGCCGCCGGGAGGCCGAGCACGGCCTCGACCGCCGGCCCCGGCTCTGCATGCGCCGGGACCTGCCGGAGCCCGCCTGCGACTAGTTCGTCCCGAACCGCAGGACGGTCGTCGAGCGGAACTCCTCCCCCGGCCGCAGCACGGTGCTGGGGAAGTCCGGGTGGTGCGGCGAGTCCGGGAAGTGCTGCGTCTCCAGCGCGATCCCGGCGAACGGCCCGTACGCCACCCCGCTCGCGCCCGTCACCGCGCCCTGGAACTTGTTGGCCGTGTAGACCTGCACGCCCGGCTCGGTGGTCAGCACCTCCAGGGTGCGCCCGCCGACCGGCTCCTCCAGCAGCGCCGCCCGAGCCGGGGTGCCGTCGGCCGAGCGCGGGCGCAGCACCCAGTTGTGGTCGTAGCCGCCGGGCCCGGTCAGCTGCGGGTGCTCGTCGTGCACCGACTTGCCGATCGGCCGGGCAGTCGTGAAGTCGAACGGCGTGCCGGCCACGGGTTCGATCCGCCCGGTCGGGATCTGCCGCTCGTCGGCCGGGGTGTAGGCGTCGGCGTCGAGGGTGAGCAGGTGGCCGAGGACGTCGCCGGTGCCTTCGCCCGCGAGGTTGATGTACGCGTGGTTGGTGAGGTTGACGACCGTCGGCTTCGTGGTGACGGCACGGTAGGCGATGGTCAGGTCGCCCCCGGCGTCGAGGGTGTAGGCGACGGTGACGTCCAGGGCGCCGGGGAAGCCCTGGTCGCCGTCCGGGCTGTGCAGGTGCAGTTCGACGCCGCCCGGGATCGCGGTGGCGGCCCACATCCGGTTGGCGAAGCCGTCCGGGCCGCCGTGCAGGGTCATGCCGCCGCCGGTGGGGGCCAGCGGGTGGTCGTCGCCGTCGATGGTGATCCGCGAGCCGTCGATCCGGTTGGCGTAGCGGCCGACGACGGTGCCGTAGTGCCGGGCCGGGCCGAGGATCTGGGCCAGTTCGTCGGTGCCGAGCAGGAGTTGGGCGCGGCGCCCGGCCCGGTCGGGCGCGGTGAGGGTGTGCAGCGTGGCGCCGAGGGTGAGCACGCTCGCCTCGTACGGGCCGGCGGTGAGCGTCCAGCGTTCGATCGCGGCGCCCGCGCCCGAGGCGTCGAGGGGTTCGTGGCGCACGCTCGTGGCCTCAGTCGCCATGCCCTGCTGCTCCTCACTGGCGGCCGCGGGGGTGCTGCGGTCGCGCCGTACGGGGGGGTCGGTCGGGGAGAGGGACGGGGATCGGCCGCGGCCGCCCCGGTGTGCGTCAGCCTAACGACGGGGACGGCCGCGGGGG
>NZ_JBFBDY010000702.1:0-3027 GCF_040683475.1 Kitasatospora sp. NPDC093558
GTCGGCCCGTTCGGCGCAGGGCGCCTGGAGCCCGACGTGCGTGGGCACCAGCTTCCAGCCCATCGCGCGGACTTCGGCGACCCACTGAGGCGTCAGCCGGGGCTGCGCGCAGCCGCGTTGGCCGCCGCTGCTGTAGATGTTCACCGCGCCGTACGGGGAGGCGGTGCGCCACACGGACAGGGCCTCCAGCGGCGGGGCCGTGCAGGCGTCGAACCCGGCGCCGCTGTATCGGTACTCCGGCAGCGGCGCGGGGAGGGAGACCGGGGGAGTCGCCGCCCGGGAAGGGGCGAGCCCGTGGGCGGTGCCGGGGAGCACGAGGAGTACGGCCGCCGCGGGGAGCACGGCCAGGGACGGAAGGCGCATCCACCCGTCCTAGCGGCCCGACGGGGATCCGGCGTCTCACCGGGTCGACGCGCCGCGCCCGTTCACCCGTAATCGGGACACCGCCGGGTCCGAAAAGGCCCTGAAGCGCGTTCGGATGGCCCGCTAGATTGCACGTCATGACCTCCGACACCCCTGAACCGCTGAGCCCGGTGTCCCGTACCGCGCTGTCCGTCGCCAGGGTACGCGCCTACGAGAGCGCCCGGCCCGACGCGCTGTTCGTCGACCCGTACGCCGCCGCGTTCGTCGAGGCCGCCGGAGTGGAGCCGGCCGGCTCCAGGCCCTCGCCCAGCGCGCTCGCCAAGGGCCTGGTCGTACACGGCATCCTGCGCACCCGCTTCTACGACGACCGGCTGCTGGCCGCCGCCGCGGACGGGGCCGAGCAGGTCGTGCTGCTCGCGGCGGGCCTCGACACCCGCGCCTACCGGCTCGACTGGCCCGCCGGCACCCAGGTGTTCGAGCTCGACCTGGAGCCGGTGCTGGCCTTCAAGCAGAAGGTTCTCGACGGCCTGGGCGCCGAGCCCGCCGGCCGCCGCACCGCCCTGCCGGCCGACCTGCTGGACCCGCACTGGCCGGAGCACCTGCTCGCGGCCGGCTTCGACCCGTCGCGGCGCTCGGCGTGGCTGGCGGAGGGGTTGCTCGTCTACTTCACGCCGGAGGAGGCGGCCGGCCTGTTCACGGCGGTCGCCACCCTGGCGGCCCTGGGCAGCCGGCTGCTCCTGGAGAAGGGCCGGGACGTGAGCCTCACCCCGCACGACCCGGCGCTCGCCCACATCACCGCCCTGTGGCGCGGCGGCCTGGGCCCCGACACCCACCACTGGCTCGACCGGCACGGCTGGACGGCCGAGATCACCGCCCTGGACCAGGTCGCCGACGACTACGGCCGCCCCCTGTCCGCGCCCTCCACCGGGGGCTTCATCGATGCGGTGCGCCGGCACACGGCAGGCTGACCCGTGAATGCATTCCGTCGAACCCGCTGGAGGCGACGGTCGCCCTCCTCGCCGAGCACGTCAACCGGATGTCCGGTGACGACCACGACTTCGCCACCCGCCTGATCACCGACGCCCTGTCCGAGCTCGACGACGAGTGACGAGCCGCGGGCCGAACCGTCCACCACCATCGGGGCGGATGTGGCCACCACGGCCACCCCCCGATGCCCGCCGCGCCCCTCGTCACCCCGGCGGATACGTTGGTCTGGAGAGCGATCGGCGTAGCCCCACCGGGCCGTAGGGCCTGACGGCGGGGAGGAGGAGACATGTCCGTCGCGGAACTGAACGAGGCCAAGCAGGAACAGTTCGCGGGCCAGATGGTCGGAATGCTCAACGGCGCCTGTCTCGGGCTGATGGTCGGACTCGGCCACGAGACCGGGCTGTTCGACACGATGGCGGGCATGGCGCCGGCCACCAGCGAGGAGATCGCCCGGGCCGCCGGGCTGAACGAGCGTTACGTCCGCGAGTGGCTGGGCGCGATGGTGACGGGCGGCGTGGTGGACTACGACCCGCAGCCGCGCACCTACGTCCTGCCCCCGGAGCACGCGGCCTCGCTCACCCGCGCCGCCGGCCCGAACAACATGGCCAGGATCGCCCAGGACCTCAGCATGCTCGCCGAGGTCGAGCAGCAGGTGCAGGAAGCCTTCAGGACCGGCAGTGGCGTGCCCTACTCCGCCTACCCGCGCTTTCAGGCCATCCAGGGCGAGGAGTCCGGAGAGGTCTTCGACCTCGCCCTCGTCGACGGCATCCTGCCCCTCGTCCCCGGCCTCACCGACCGGCTGCGCGCCGGCATCGACGCACTCGACATCGGCTGCGGACAGGGCCACGCCGTCAACCTCCTCGCCAAGGCGTTCCCGACGAGCCGCTTCCACGGACTCGACAGGTCCGAGGAGGGCATCGCCACCGCACGCACCGAGGCCGCCGCATGGCACCTGGACAACGCGACCTTCGAGGTCGGCGACAGCGCCGAACTCACCGGCGCCTACGACCTCGTCACCGCCTTCGACGTCATCCACGACCTGGCCCGCCCCACCCGCACCCTCGCCGCCGTCGCCGGGGCGCTGCGCCCGGACGGCGTCTTCCTGATGGGCGACATCGCCGCCTCCAGCCAGGTGGAGGAGAACATCGACCATCCGCTGTGCCCGGCGCTGTACGCCTTCTCGGTGTTCTACTGCATGTCCGTCTCGCTCGGGGAGGGCGGCGAGGCGCTGGGCACGGTCTGGGGCCGGCAGACCGCCCTCCGGATGCTCGGCGAAGCCGGTTTCAGCCGCGTCGAAAGCCACCAGGTGGAGGGGGACTTCCTGAACGTCTACTACGTGGCCCAGCGCTGAATCTTCCTGCCCGCGATATTCGGTGGGCCGGCCCGGCCGGATCTGCGACGATCACGGGATGGGTGCACTGGACGCGGTGGCGGCCCGGGTCGCCGGCGGGGCCACCGTCGAGTTCCGGCCGAGCGGCTCGTCGATGGTCCCGCTGATCCGCAGCCGGCAGCTGGTGGCCGTCGCCCCGGTCGACCCGTCGAGGCTCGCGCCCGGGGACATCGTCCTCGCCAGGGTCGCCGGGACGGTGTACCTGCACCTGGTGGCGGCCCTCGACCCGGCGAGGAAGCGCGTGCAGATCGGCAACAACCGGGGCCGCATCAACGGCTGGACCGGCC
>NZ_JBFBDY010000703.1:0-3021 GCF_040683475.1 Kitasatospora sp. NPDC093558
AGCCCTCGGCCTTGACGCCGAGCCACGGCACACCGAAGGCACCCGCGCCAAGCTGAAACGCCTGGTCAGCCGCGGCATCCTCACAGAACCCGAGCCCGGCCTGTTCACCCTCACCAACCCCACGCCGGTCATCCCAGGCTGAACTCCGGCGAAGGCTCACAGAACAATCTCTGAGTGGGCGTTTTGGCATGGTTGATCCGGTAAGTGGCTTATGCGCATGCCGTCTTGGTGACGTTCTGTCCGGTAGATGGACAACGTCCCTCCTGAGCTCAGAGGATCGACTGTCCGTCTCGCCCGCATCTATGCCTTGAAGTCCGTCTGATTTGAAGAAGTCGCAGAAACGCCCGACAGACTGCGGAACGGGATCTTCCGCCCGATCCGTGCCGACGCTGTGGCGTGAGCCAGCGGAAGCCGTACCCCAGCGACCTGTCCGACGCCCGATGGGCCCTGATCGAGCCGAAACTCACGGCATGGAGGAAAGCCCGACTCGACCGCAGGCCCACCGGCAAGCCGGCCCAGGTCGAACTGCGCGACGTCTTCAACGCGATCCTCTACATCAACCGCACCGGAATCCCCTGGAAGTACCTCCCGCACGACTTCCCGAATCACGGCACCGTCTACGCCTACTACGCGGCCTGGCGTGACGAGGGAATCCTTGCGGAACTCAACTACGACCTGACCGGCTTGGCTCGCGTGAAAGAGGGCCGCAAGCCCGAACCGACCGCGTCCGTCATCGACACCCAGAGCGTGAAGACCTCCACCAACGTGCCGTTGACCAGCCAGGGGACGGACGCCGCGAAGAAGATCGTCGGCCGCAAGCGCGGCATACTCACCGACACCATCGGCCTGATCCTCGCCGTCACCGTCACCGCCGCGAGCCTCTCCGAGAACACCCTGGGAATCCACCTCCTCAACCAGGCCAAGAAAACCTACCCGAGCATCTCCAAGAGCTGGGTCGACACCGGCTTCAAGAACGCCATGATCGAGCACGGAGCCGGCCTCGGAATCGACGTCGAAGTCGTCGCGAGAAAATCCGACGTCCGCGGCTTCCACGTCGTGAAGAGACGCTGGGTAGTCGAACGAAGTCTGGGATGGCTCATGTTGCGCCGCCGCCTCGCTCGCGACTACGAGACCCTGCCCGCCAGCTCCGAAGCCATGATCCACATCGCCTCTATCGACAACCTCACCAAGCGCATAACGGACGAGACTACACCAACCTGGCGAGGGACCTACTAGGGCATAAAGGGCAATCCGCCCACATCAAATGCCCTCTAAGACCACCCGGCACGATGCCGCGAGCATCGCGATCGGGCGACGGGCGACGCGCCCCCGGACACCCGATCCGGCGACATGGGGGTCCCCCCGGCCGGAGGCTGGGGGAGGCACCGCCCCACGACGACCGGAGTGATCGTCGTGGGCATCGGACCGTCCAGGCCGGACCAGGCGTTTGGGGGCGTGAGGAAACCCGCCACCCCGCCATGGACCGTAGCCGCGAGTTGCGCGCCCGGGCGGGGACCACGAGAACGCGGGCGACCAGTCGGGCATCCAACACCGTTCGGGATGCACGCAGTGATCAGACCTGGGTCCAAGACTCACTCCTGCTCACTTAATTGGAACGGTAGCTGTGGGGCTTGAGGATCCGCGGTCGGCTGCCCGTCGTGGGGGCGGGCTGCGCGAGGTCGGCGTCGGCGCCCGCGGTGCTGACGTCCTCCCGTTCGACCTTGCCCGTCCACAGGTCGCGGACGAAGACCTTGGAGCGGCCGTTGCCGTTGCCGTTGCCGCTGCCGGGCAGGAGGTTGGAGGCGTTGGAGGTGAAGACGGCGAAGGGGCCGTCCGCGCTCAGGCCCCGGGCGGTCGAGGCGCCGTTGGGCTGGGTGCCCGGGGCGCTGACCGTCACCCGTTCGGTGACGCCGGTCGGCGCGTCGGCGTGCGCGGGCGCGGCGGCCGACACGGCCGGTGCCGCCGCGGCCAGCGTGCAGGCGGCGCGCAGGACGTGGCGCGTCGGGCGTGCTCGGTTCATCGCGATCCCTCCCCTGGGATCGGCGGGCCGCGATCGACTCCCCGGCGGCCGGCTCGGGGTGAGCCAACCGTCGGGTGGGAAGGGGGTCAACGGTTGCACGAGCGGAGCGGCGTGTCCACGTCAATCGGGTTGAGCGGGAGCGCCGCCGATGTTGGGCAAGCGGGCACTTCCGAGCCGGTGCGATGCGGTGACCTGCCCGGGTGGTGTGTCGGTTTCACCGTGCGGCTTCTTCGGCCTGCGCGGACGCGCGGACGGCCTGCACGTGAGGGTCGGTGCGCTGGTCGTAGCGCCAGAGGGCGGGCAGGGCGGCCGAGAGGGCGGCGGCGCTGGTCAGGCATAGGAGTCCGCCGGTGCGAAGCGCCGCCCGGATGCCCTGCCGGGTGGCGAGTCCGCCGGCGCGCAGGTCGCCGAGGGCCGGTCCTGCGGAGCCGATGAGCATCTCCAGTCCGGCGGCGCGGCCCCGGAGTTCGTCCGGAATGGACTGGTTCCAGATCGCGCTGCGGAAGGTGTCGCCGGCCCAGTTCGCGGCGCCCGCGACGGCGAGGCACAGGAGGACGGTCCACAGGTTCGGCACGGCGGCGGCGCCGACCATCGCGATGCCGACCAGCGCGGCGGAGAGCAGCACGAAGCGGCCGTGCCGGTGCACGCGTTGCGTCCAGCCGCTGGTGGTGGCGGCGAGCAGGCTGCCCGCCGCCGAGGCCGAGTAGAGCAGGCCGAGTGCCCACACGGCGTCCAACTCCCGTGCGAGGAAGGGGAAGAGTGCGGTGGGCAGGGCGAAGACGGTGGCCGCGAGGTCGGCCAGGTAGGTGCCGAGCAGGTCGGGCCTGCGGGCCGCGTACCGGGCGCCCTCGGTGAACTCGCGCCACTGCGGCGCCTCGGCGTCCCGCTCGGACGGCACCGGGCGGACGGCGGCGAGCAGCGCGATCGAGACCAGGAAGGTCGCGACGTCGATCAGGTACGCCACCGGGACGCCCGCCGTCGCGATCACCAGGCCGGCGGCG
>NZ_JBFBDY010000704.1:0-3018 GCF_040683475.1 Kitasatospora sp. NPDC093558
GGGGGCCGCACCCCCGCGGCGGCCCCGCCCGGCCCCCGGGGGGGGGGGGGGGCCCGCCACAACCCCCCGCCGGGCCCGGGCCCGCGCCGCCCCACGGCAGGTCCGGGCAGGACAAAAAAGTCGTAGGGACGGTCCCGCAGTCGCGGAACCGTCCCTCTTCGTCTTCCGGCGTGCGCCGCCGGCGCGCGCCCTGCGCTACGCCCGTGCGCTCCGGCGGGCCTCCTCCAGCGCCTCCGCCAGCTTCATCGGCGAGCGCGTGGACAGATAGAGGTACGGCGTCGGGTCGGTCGGGTCCGTCACCTCGACCCGCAGCGCCGTCGGGACGTAGCTGCGCAGCAGCATGAAGGCCCGCGGGTCGGCCTTCGGCCCGCGCCAGGCGACCGCCTCGGCCGGGCTGAGCGCGTGCGCGGCGCCCAGGGCGTCCACCGGGATCCGGGCCGGTCCGGCCACCAGGGAACCCTGCACCACGCGGATCCGGGCCGAGCCGTAGCTGCTGATCGCGACCGCGCCGACGGCGATCCCGACGACCAGCCCGATCAGTGCGCCCAGCCCGCTGACCCGCAGCAGGATCAACGCGAGCGCGAGCCCGGTCGCGACCGGGAGCAGCCACCAGGAGCGGGGCACGGTGAGGCGTTCGTCGTACATGCCCCCATTGTGTGCGCCCTCACGGCCGGGCCCGGACGGCACCCCCGTGCGGCCGGCGTCTCGGGCGCCCGACCGGTGGCTCCTCGGGTGCCTGGGGCAGGCGTCTCCGGCGCCCGCTACCGCCCGGTAGGGCCGTCGGTAGGGTGGGGCAGCGTGACCGGTACGACTGCCCCCACGCCCCCCGCCGACCGGTCGGCGCCCGCGACGCCGCCGACCCCGACCACCCCGCCGCCGGACGCCGTGCTGCCCCCGCGGGCCCCCGAGGCGCCCGCCCCCGGCACCCGGCTCGGCTCGCACTATGAGCACTGCTTCGGCTGCGGCCCGCAGCACCCCGGCGGCCTGCGGATCGACGCCGTCGCCGGGGAGGGCCTCGACGTCACCGCCGAGTTCACCGTCCGGGACGTCCACCAGGGCGGCCCCGGCCTCGCCCACGGCGGCGTGCTGACCACGGCCATGGACGAGACCCTCGGCACGCTCAACTGGCTGCTGCACGTCCCCGCCGTCACGGGCCGGCTGGAGACCGACTTCCTGTCCCCCGTCCCGGTCGACTCGGTGCTGCACCTGCGCGCCTGGGTCACCGGGGTGCACGGCCGCAAGATCTACGGCGCCGCCGAGGCGCGGATCGGCGGCCCGGACGGTCCGGTCGCGGTGCGGGCGCAGGCGCTCTTCATCCAGGTGAAGCTGGAACACTTCACCACGCACGGTCGTGCCGAGGACATCGACAAGGTCCTCGACGACCCCGACTTGATGAAGCGCGCACGAGCCTTTGAGGTGAACCCTTAGTGAACGAGCGAAGCGAGTGAACCGAATGAACTGCCATCTGTGCGAAGCACGCGCCGAGCGAAGCGAGGTGTGGGCGTGAGCATCACGCAGCCGCTGGACGTCCTGATCCGGCGCCTCGACCCCGAGCTGCCGCTGCCCGCGTACGCGCAGCCCGGCGACGCGGGCGCCGACCTGCGCACCACCGTCGACGCCGAGCTGGGGCCGGGTGAGCGGGCGGTCCTGCCGACCGGTGTCGCCATCGCCCTCCCGGACGGCT
Organism: Kitasatospora sp. NPDC093558; assembly: GCF_040683475.1. NCBI lineage: Bacteria > Bacillati > Actinomycetota > Actinomycetes > Kitasatosporales > Streptomycetaceae > Kitasatospora > Kitasatospora sp. NPDC093558. The sequence continues at coordinate 1,685 of NZ_JBFBDY010000704.1, forward strand.
ACGCGGCCTTCGTCCACCCCCGCTCCGGGCTGGCAGCCCGATGCGGAGTTGCGCTCGTGAACGCCCCGGGGACGGTCGATGCCGGGTACCGTGGAGAGATCAAGGTGATCGTCGTCAATCTGGACCCGCGCGAGGGGGTCAGCTTCCGCCGAGGGGACCGGATCGCCCAGCTGGTCATCCAGCAGGTCGAGAAGGCCCGCTTCCACGAGGTGGCCGAGCTGCCTGGGTCGGCACGCGCCGAGGGCGGGTTCGGGTCGACCGGCGGCCACGCCGCGGTCTAGCATTCCCGCGGCCTCGCAGGAAGCCGAGCAGGTATTCGCATCGGTCTTGGACCGGGAAGGACAGTGACCGTGTTCCGTCGTCGCCAGAAGAGCGAGGACGCTGTCGAGCAGCTCGCCGACGACGCCATCAGCGCCGACGAGACGGCCGATGACGTCGAAGGTTCCGCCGAGAGCGAGAACGTGACCGAGCTGGACCCGGCCGACAGGGTCGGCCTGCCGCCGGCCCCGCGGCCGGACGGTCCGTGGGACCACTCCGAGCTGGAGAACCCGCAGGAGGGCCGCGTCGACCTCGGGGGTCTGCTGGTCCCGGGTGTCGAGGGCATGGAGCTTCGCGTCGAGGTCGCCGGTGACGCGATCGTCGCCGCGACCCTGGTCCTCGGCAACAGCGCCATCCAGCTCCAGGCCTTCGCGGCCCCGAAGTCGGAGGGCATCTGGGGGGAGGTCCGGGAGGAGATCGCCAACGGCATCACCTCGCAGGGCGGCCTCATCGAGGAGGAGGAGGGCCCGCTGGGCTGGCACCTCCGCGCCCAGGTCCCGGTGCAGCTGCCGGACGGCACCCAGGGCGTGCAGCTGGTGCGCTTCGTGGGCTGCGACGGGCCGCGCTGGTTCCTGCGCGGCGTGATCTCGGGCCAGGCGGCGGTGCAGCCGGAGATGGCCGGGATCCTGGAGCAGGTCTTCCGGCAGACGGTCGTCGTGCGCGGCGAGAGCCCGATGGCGCCCCGCGACCCGATCGTCCTGAAGCTCCCCGAGGACGCGCAGATGGTGGCCGACGGCGGCGGGGCAGCCGCTGCCGCCGCCGAGGGCGAGAGCCGCTTCGGCGGCGCCTCCATCGACCCGTTCTCGCGCGGCCCGGAGATCACCGAGGTCCGCTGACCCCGGCCGACCCGCTCCGCCGGCCGTTCACCGGCCGTTCGCCGATCGCCCCCTCCCGGACCCCGGGTGGGGGCGATTTGCATGTGGCGGGCCCGGACCCGTACAGTTCCGGAGTCGCCGCGGGAGACCGGGGCAACGAAAGCGGAAAGCAAATCCGATGAATGAAACTCCGGAAAACGG
>NZ_JBFBDY010000705.1:0-3011 GCF_040683475.1 Kitasatospora sp. NPDC093558
GGTCGAGCAGCGCCGCCACGACGGCCAGCGCGTAGCCGAGCCGGTCGGCCTCCAGCCGCACGGCCTCCGCCGCGGCCGGGTCGCCGGCGCGGGCCTCGGCGAACACCTTCTCCGCGGTCAGCGGCCGGCGCATGCCGAGACCGAGGGCGGTGCGCACCACGGCGTCGGCGGACACGGTCTGTTCGAGCGTCGGGTCGCCCTCGACGCCGGGCAGGACGCCGCTGCCGGGCAGGCGCAGGAGGCCGAGCTCGCCGGCCGCGCCGTGGGCGCCGGTGAGGAGCTCGCCGTCCTTGACCACGCCGACACCGAGCCCGGTGCCGACGAGGAGGTAGACGAACAGGCGGCTGCCCTCGCCCGCGCCGTAGGTGTACTCGCCGACGGCCGCGAGGTTGGCGTCGTTGGCGACGGTGACGGGGTGTCCGCCGCCGAGGCCCTCCGCGATGCGGTCGAAGAGGCCGGGACGGCCCCAGCCCGGGAGGTTGGCGGCGAGCTGGACGCTGCGCCGCCGTTCGTCCCACACGCCGGGCGAGCCGGCCACGGTGTGGGCGATGCCGGCCGGGGTGAGACCGGCCTCGGCGATGGCCTCCTGCGCGGCGGCGACGACGGCGTCGGCCACCGCGTTGGCCGAGCGGCCCCGGTTGGGCAGGTCGCGGCGGGCGGCGATCCGGCCGGACAGGTCGGCGACGGCCACCCGCAGCCGGGCCCGGCCGATGTCGAGGCCGAGGACGTGTCCGGCGGCCGGGTCCGCCTCGTACAGGACGGCCGTACGGCCCCGGTCGGGGGCGAAGCGCCCGGCCTCGCGGGCCAGTCCGGCGAGTTCGAGGGCGGCCAGGGCGGCCGAGACGGTGGGCTTGGACAGGCCGGTGTCACGGGCGAGCTGGGCGCGGGAGAGCGGTCCGTGCACGCGCAGCCGCTCCAGGAGCAGCCACTCGTTGTTGCTGCGCAACCGCTGCCGGTTCCAGGTCTGTTGACCGGGCAGCACCGGGGTGGGCGGGGAGGGTGCCGGTGGGGCCTGGTCGGCCGTTCTCCGTCCTGCTGCGTTCATTCGGCCGATGGTAGGGCACCGTCCGGCGGCGAACGAGCCGGGGCGGAGCTTGATCGGGAGACGGGATGCCGGTGGTGGCGGGGGACGGGGCTCCGCGCCACCACCGGTGGTGCGATGGGCCGTTGTGACGGCGTCAGCTGATCGTGTGGCTCGGCCCGGGGTGCGTCAGCTGATCGTGTAGCTCGACCCGAAGGCGGTGACGTTCAGCGGGCCGTCGAGGTTGTGGTTGCCCGTCGCGGCGATGCGGCGCAGGCACTCGACGCGGTCGACGGACTTGCGCCACTCGTCCGCGGTCGAGCCGTTGGCCGGGTTGGTGAGGTCGTCGATCCGGACCTCGAAGAACGCGTCGAGCCAGGCGTTCTCCCCGGCGCTCGACGGCGGGCCGACCTTGGCGGTGGTGCGGCCGATCAGCGCGGGCAGCGCGTCGTACTCGGTGCCGTTGCCGTGCTGGATCGACGCGTCGTACAGCTCGGCGCGGGCGAGCGCGGTGGTGAGCCCGAGTCGGTCGGCCTGGCTCATCGCGGGGGAGAAGTAGCGCTGGTCGACCTGGTCGTCCTGGACCTGCCGGAAGACGGCGTCCTGGGCGGCCTGCTTCCACGCCGCGATGTAGTCGGCCTCGGGCAGGCCGCTGGTGTCGCCGCTGCCGGCGGAGGCGAGGCGCTCCAGCTCGGGGATGAAGCGGGCCAGCGGGTTGTCGGGGACGGCCGCGGTGTAGGCGCGGACGACCTTGAGGGCGTCGCCGTCGTTGGTGGTGAAGCCGGCGCGCCCCGCGGTGACGCCGCGACCGTCGTTGATGTTCTCGGCGTAGCCGTACTGGATCTCGGTGGTGCTGTTCTCGAAGATGCTGATCAGCTGGTCGGCCCGGCGGCGCTGGTCGGCGGTCATGCCGCCGGCGTCCAGCGGGCGGGCGGCGGCAGCGGCGGTCAGGGCGGCGGTCGCGGACGCCGGGCCGGCGGCGGGGGCCGCGGGCGTGGCGGTGGCGGCGCAGGCGGGGCCGGTGGCCAGGGCGACCGCGGTGGCGACGGCGGCGAGGCGGGGGACTCGGGCAACTCGCATGGGTGTGCTCCGTTTCTCCGTGGGGGCGGGTGAAGCGCGAGCTCGCGGCAGCAGACTAGGGGCGGGGAGCGGGCCGGGTCCATAAGGTAAGTAAACTTTCCTAATATATTTCCGGGAGGATCCCGTCGGCGACCGTCAGTTGCAGCCGCCGCAGTCGCAACCCCCGTCACAGCCGCAGTCGCAGCCGTCGCACCCGTCGCCGCAGCAGTTGCAGCAATTGCAGCAGTCGCCGCACCCGCCGCAGTCGCAGCCACTGCAGTCGCAGTTGCCACAGCAGTCGTTGCGCTCGCAGAAGCCCTTGCGCGGCTCCCGGCTGAACGGGTCGTTGTGCTCGCAGCACATCAGCTGGCACGTGCAGGCCATCAGCGCCCACACCGCGCACCCGGCCAGCAGGTTGCGCGGCTGCGGCGGCTTGGGCCCGATCGGCGTGAAGCCGGGGCCCTGCGGGATCCACGGCGGGATGGGCGCCTTCTCGGACTCCCGTCGGGGCGGGGCGTCCTGCGGGTGCTCGGCGGAGGTGTTACCGGGTATACGGGTGCGGCAGGCGGCAGTATGGCGCGTCGGGCCGAAGACACGGTCGACGGCGGTCTCCGTCTCGTGCGCGAGCAGGACGTGCACCAGCGACCGGTCCGTCAGCTCGACCTCGCGCAGCGCCAGCCGGATGCCGTGGACGGCGTCGCGGCACAGCCGCTCGGCCTCGGCGCGGTCGGTGCCGGTGGCGGTGAGCGGGTTCCAGGCGCCGCTCGTGGCGTCGGCGTCCTGGTCCTCGGCGGCGTCGAGGAGATGGGCGAGCCGCCCGAAGAGCCGGCCGGCCTCGGCGAGCGGGGCGGCGTTCCCGGGGCGCCCGGCGAGGACGGCGGTGTGCGCGAAGGCGGCCGACGTCGCGCTCTCGGTGGGCTCGGTGACCAGC
>NZ_JBFBDY010000706.1:0-2996 GCF_040683475.1 Kitasatospora sp. NPDC093558
CGCGGGCTCCAGCCCGGTGAGCGACAACGGCTCGGCGGGCGGCACCTCCTCCGACGGCACCGGAACGGGCTCCGGCCGGAACCTCTCCGCCACCGGCGGGTCCACCGCGGCGGGCACGGGCGTCGGTGTGCCCGCTCCCGCGGCACCGCCGGCCGCGGGAGCGGGCGCCAAGCCCACCGCGTCGCCGACCGCCAAGGGCCCGCTGTCCGCCGCCCCGGTGGCGGCCGGCACCCCGTTGGCCGACCGCTCGGGCCTGGCGCGGCTGCTGCTGCCCGTCGCCCTGATCGCCGGCCTGGTGCTGGTGGTCGGAGGGCCGGCCGCGCTGCTCCTCGGCGGCACCCCGGCCGGGGACAGGGCGCTGGCCGGAGTGCGCCGGGGCTGGTCGCGGCTGCGCCGCAGGCCCTGACGCCGGCGCGCCACACGACTCGGCGGGGCGGCCGACTCGGCGGGGCCGCCGTTCCGGCCCCGCCGAGCCCCTTCCGGCAGAGCACCTTCTCCGCCGGGGCCCGTCCCCACGCACCCCAGTTCGCATGCACCCGTCCCCGAGCCCGGAGAGCAGACCATGACAGCCGCCGCCGAGCCCGCGGCACCGTACGCCGGGGCACCGGGCCAGCCCGACCGCGGGCCGGACCAGGACGTCCCGCGCATCATCACCGCCCCCGCGACCGCCGGCGACCGGGTGTTCCGCGGCGTGCTGCGGCTCGCCGGGCTCTCGGTCTTCGCGATCATGGGGCTGATCGCCTTCTTCCTCGTCCTGCGCGGCGCCGACGCGCTGCGCATCGTCGGCTGGTCCTTCCTGACCGAGCGGAAGTGGCAGACCGCCGCGCACAACTTCGGCATCGCCGCGGTGCTCCCGGACGGCCTGCTGATCGCCGTCATCGCCCTGACGATCGCCGTCCCGGTGGCGCTCAGCAGTGCGATCTTCATCTCCGAGTACGCGCCCGTGCGGCTGCGCGCCCTGCTGATCACCCTGGTCGACCTGATGGCGGCCATCCCCAGCATCGTCTACGGCCTCTGGGGCCTGTTCTTCCTCCAGCCGCGCATCCTCGGCCTGGTGCGCTGGATGGCCAACCACCTCGGTGACGCGCTCCCGTTCCTCAAGGTGCGCACCGGCGACGTCGGACCGTCCTATACCTCCTCGACCTTCATCGCGGGCGTGGTGGTGTCCCTGATGATCATTCCGATCGTCACCTCGCTCTCCCGCGAGGTGTTCTCCCAGGCGCCGCAGGGCGAGCGGGAGGGTGCCTACGCGCTGGGCTCGACGCGCTGGGGGATGGTCCGGACCGTGGTGCTGCCGTTCGGGCGCGGCGGTGTGATCGGTGCGGTGATGCTGGGCTTCGGCCGCGCGATGGGCGAGACGATCGCCGTCGCGCTGATCATCTCGCCGAGCTTCCAGACCATCACGCACGTCCTGGAGAACGGCGCCAACTCGATCCCGGCGCTGATCGCGCTGCGGTTCGGCGAGTCGGACGCGCTGTCGCTCTCCGCGCTGATGGCGGCCGGCCTGGTGCTGTTCGCGCTCACCCTGCTCGTCAACGTGGCGGCCGGTTTCGTGATCAACCGCTCCCGTTCCGGCTCCGCGACGGCGGACTGACCATGACGAACCCCGAAGGGACGATCCGATGACCACGCTCGACCTGCCGCCGGTCGCGGCGTCCGGGCCCGCCGCGGCCACGTCGCCGCGTCCCGAGAAACGGGTGAAGCTCGGCGGCATCACCCGGGACGACGTCTTCACCCTGACCGGCGCGTCGGCCGGCTCGCTGGGCCTGGACTGGATGCTGTACGAGCGGGTGCTGCCGTTCAGCGGCGTGCTCGGTTTCCTGATCTGCTGGTACCTGCTCTTCCTGGCCGGCTACTACGTGCTCGGCCGGCTCCAGTGGGGCCCGATGATGGTGCGCGACCGCCTGGTGGCGGTGGTCGCCTGGAGCGCCGGGCTGCTCGTCATCGGAGTGATCGCCGACCAGATCGGCTACGTGACGAGCCGTGGGATCGATGCGGCGCAGCACCTCAACTTCTTCACCGAGTCGATGGAGAGCACCGGCCCGCTCAGTCCGATCACCTCCGGCGGTGCGCTCAACGCGATCGTCGGATCGCTCGAACAGCTGGGCCTGGCCACCCTGTTCGCCGTTCCGCTGGGCATCGGCGCGGCCGTCTTCATGTCCGAGGTCGGCGGCCGGATGGCCCGGCCCGTGCGGATGCTGGTCGAGGCGATGACGGCGCTGCCGTCGATCGTCGCCGGCCTGTTCGTCTTCGGCGTCGTGATCCTCACCTTCGGGTTCGAGAAGAGCGGCTTCGCCGCCTCCCTGGCGCTGACGGTGATGATGATGCCGATCGTCACCCGGGCCGCCGAAGTGGTCATCCGGCTGGTGCCGGGCACCCTGCGCGAGGCCTCGTACGCGCTCGGCGGCAGCCAGTGGCGGACGGTGTGGAACGTCGTGCTGCCCACCGCCCGCCCCGGATTGGTGACGGCCGTCGTGCTCGGGATGGCGCGCGGCGTCGGCGAGACCTCGCCGGTGCTGCTGACCGCCGGCTTCACGGCGCAGTTCAACGCCAACCCGTTCGACGGGCACCAGGTGTCGCTGCCGCTGTACATCTGGAACTACGTCAAACAGCCCTACGACCCCATGATCGCGCGGGGCTTCGCCGCGGGTCTGACCCTGATGGGCGTGGTGCTGGTCCTGTTCGTCACCGCGCGTCTGCTCGGTGGCCGCCGGCCCGGCCAGCTGACCCGGGCCCAGAAGCGCCGGCTCTCCCGGGACGCGCGCCGCGCCGAGGCCGCCGCGCTGGCCGCCATCTCCCGACCGGTCGTCGCCGTGCCGAGGAGCCAGTCATGACGCCCCCAACCAACCGCAGCACCAGAGGAGTTCTCATGTCGTGGGAGGCCGTTAGGGCCTGTCTTCAAACCCCCGTCGTCCGCCCGGAGGGCGGGCCGTGCGGCGTTGGGGTGCGTGCATCGCAAGGCGGAGGAGGGACGCGATGCGGAGCATCGGCGACCG
>NZ_JBFBDY010000707.1:0-2987 GCF_040683475.1 Kitasatospora sp. NPDC093558
TGTCGACGGCGAGGCCCGCGCGTGCGGGATCGGGCCGGGCCGTCGCCCCGGCGCCGAGGAAGTGCTCCCAAACGGCCTCGGCGCCGGTGCCGGCCGGGGTGACCAGCCCGAGCCCGGTGACGGCCACCGCGCGGGCGCTCAACTCACGGCCTCCGCGGCCAGGGTGGCGTCCGCGTGGGCGGCGAGCTCGCCGAGGGTGCGGTCGGGGGTGATGTCGGCGACGGTGACGCCGATCCGCTCCTCGACGACGAGCGAGAGCTCGACCAGGGCGAGGCTGTCCAGGTCGAGCGAGGCCAGGGTGGCGTCGGGGGTGACGCGGGCGGGCGCGACCTCGAACTCGTCGACGAGGCAGGAGCGGAGGGTTTCGTAGGTCGAGGACATGGGTGGACTTCCCTTCAGGAGGCGGTGGTTGAGTGGTCGAGGTCGCCGGCTGCGGCCCGGTCGAGCGCGGGCAGCCGGCGCCAGGCGAGGACGGCGGCGAGCAGGGCGACGGCTCCGCCGACGACGGCCGCGGCGGTGAGGCCGTCGGTGAACGCCCCGGCGAAGGCGGCCGGGTCCGCCGGACGGGCGCGTTCGAGCGCGGTGGCCAGGACGGAGCCGAGCACGGCCACCCCGAGGGTCGAACCGACCTGCCGGGTGGCGTCGTTGAGCGCCGAGCCGACCCCGGCGGCGCCCACCGGAACGGCGCCCATCACCAGTTCGGTGGCGACCGGCGCGAGCAGCCCGGCGCCGACACCGGCGAGGCCCTCGAAGACCAGCACCGGGGCGTCCCCGGAACCTGCGGTCAGCCCGCCCAGCCGGACGAACCCGGCCGCGATCAGCAGCAGACCGCCGGCGCACGGCACCCGTGCCCCCAACTGCCGTGCGACCAAAGGCCCGAGGAGCGCACCGGTGGCGAGGCCGAGAGACAGCGGGACCATCCGCACCCCGGCCTGCCACGCGGACAGGCCGCGGACCTGCTGGAGGTAGAGCGTGAGCAGGAACATCGCGCCGAACATGGCGAAGGACATCAGCGCGAGCGACAGCGTGGCCGGCCAGACCGGCCCGCCGCGCAGCAGCCGCACCGGCACCATCGGTGCGGCGCACCGGAGTTGGCGCCGGACGAAGGCGGCGAGCAGCAGCGCCGCGACGGCGAACGCGGCCGGCACGCCGGCGCTGGTCCAGCCGCGTTCCGGGGCCTCGATCACGCCCCACACCAGCGCGAGCAGCCCGCTGCACGACAGCAGCGCGCCGGGCCGGTCGAGCGGCCGGGCCTCGTCCGCGCGGGACTCGGGCAGGACGGCCAGCGCCGCCGCGCCGATTACCGCGATCACCGGGACGTTCAGCCAGAACGCCGCCTGCCAGCCGCACCGTTGGACCAGCAGGCCGCCCGCGACCGGGCCGAACACCGCGCCGACCCCGGCCACCGCCGCCCAGATCCCGATCGCCCGCCGCCGGGCGGCCGGTTCGGGCAGCACGTGCACGACGGTGGACAGGGTGGCAGGCATGAACAGGGCCGCGCCGAGCCCCATCCCGCAACGGGCGGCGACGAGTTGGGCCGCGCCGTGGCCGGTGGCGCCGGCCACCGAGGCCAGCCCGCAGAGCGCGAGCCCGGCGAGGAAGGCCCGCCGCCTGCCGTACCGGTCGCCGAGCGCTCCGGCGGCCAGGACGCAGCCGCCGAGCGCGAGCGCGTAGCCGTCGACGATCCACTGCGTCTCGGCCAGGGTCGGGCCGAGCTCGGCGCGCAGGCCGGGGATGGCCACGTTGAGCACGGTGAAGTCGAGGCCGAGCAGGAACAGCGCGGCGCAGACCACCGCGACCGCCGCCCAGGCCTTCCGCTGGGAGTCCACCCCGGCCTCAGGCGGGCAGCCGCAGCGGCTCGTCGCGCCGCAGGAAGCCGATCCGGTACAGCGTGGCGGCGCCGCGCAGGAACGTCACCTCGCTGCCCCGCAGGTAGCGCCGATAGCGGCGGTACCCGTCCGCACCGACCAGCCGTTCGGCCTCCTCCCGCGCCTTCAGCAGCCGGGCCGACCAGGAGGCGAGCGTGCGCACGTAGTCCTCGGCGGAGGCGCTGAGGGCGACCACCGAGAAGTACGGGTCGCAGGCGGCGGCGATCTCGCTCAGCCGGGGCAGCTTGGCACCCGGGAAGATGTCGCTTCCGACGAACTCGCCCAGCGGGCCCGAGCCGTCCGCCACGCCGTCGTAGGCGATCGACTGCAGCGACATCCGGCCGCCGGGGCGCAGCCGGCGGTGGCAGGACTCGAAGAATCGGGCGTAGCCGCCGAGCCGCTCGGCGCGCGTCATGCCGGCGGTGGCGAAGTGCTCGAAGGCGCCCATCGAGGTGATCGCGTCGTACGGCCGTTCCGGCGCGTGGTCCTCCCAGCTCTCCAGGCGGACCTCGGCCCCGGGCAGGGCGCGGGCGGTGAGGTACGCGTGCTGGGCGGGCGAGATGGTGAGGCCGACGGCCTCGCCGACCCGGTCGCCGCGGCTCGCGTGCTCCAGCATCGCGCCCCAGCCGCAGCCGACGTCGAGGAGCCGCAGGCCGTCGCCGGGCGCGGCGCCGACCAGGTCGAGGTGGTGGTCCAGCTTGGCCCGCTGGGCGCGGGGCAGCGCGGTGGCGTCGGGTTCGTCGCGCGGGATGCCGTCCCACTTGGCGGCGGTGTAGGCGAGGGTCTCGTCGAGCCAGAGGGCGTAGAAGTCGTTGCCGAGGTCGTAGTGGAAGGCGATGTCCTCGACGCTGGTGCCGGCAGTTGTGATGCCGGTGGTGGTGATGCCTTCGGTTGTGATGGTGGCAGTCGTGATGCCTGCGGTCGTGACGGTGGTGGTCATGCGGGTCCTGTTCTGCTGGTCAGGCAGGCGGGTAAGGGGTGTCGGAGGCGGGCCGGGTCAGGCGCCCTCGGCCCGGCGGGCGCGGACGGCGAGCGTCTGCTCGCGGCGCTCGACGAAGCGGGCGGCCCGGGCGTCGAGGCGATCCAGGTGCCCGGCCATGCGCTCGCGGGCCCGCTCCC
>NZ_JBFBDY010000708.1:0-2976 GCF_040683475.1 Kitasatospora sp. NPDC093558
GCGTGGTCCGCGCCCAGTCCGCCCCCGGCGCCGCCGCCGGCCGGCTGGGGCAACACCGTTGCGGGGCGCTCCAGTTCGCTCAGGTCCCACGCGAACGTGCCGACGGCGTGGGCGATCACGGCGATGTTCGCGTCGAACGCGTCCCGGTCGAGGTTGTCCAGGTCGTCGCAGGCCTTGTGGTAGCAGGGGTCGAAGGCCACGCCCGCCGTGCCGCCGTAACGGTCCTGCTGCGCGGGTGACTTGACGACCTCCGCGCCGGTGTCGGTGCCGCCCGCCGGGATGCCCGCCTCGATGAACGGGCCGTAGTCGGAGCGCCCGTTGAAGGCCACCGGCTCGTGCGGCAGGCCGCGGCCGTCGAGGAAGTCGGAGATGTGCCGCTGGATCTGCGCCGAGCCCGCCGGGCCGGCGCCGCCGCCGGTGCTGCCGGAGCCGTCGTAGACGAACTGGGCGTAGTTCGGGGAGGCGATCATGTCGAAGTTGAGGTAGAGCCGGATCTTCCTCCGCTCCGCCTCCGACAGCGACTTGACGTACGCCTCCGAGCCCTTGAGCCCGAACTCCTCGGCGGACCACCAGGCGAACTTCACCTTGTTCCGCACCTGCCGGACGCCGAGGTTGCGGGCGACCTCCAGGATGCCCGCCGAGCCGGAGCCGTTGTCGTTGACGCCCGGTCCGGCCGGTACGGAGTCGAGGTGGGCGCCGACGAAGACGGTGTTGTTCTCGTCGCCGCCGCGGGTCTCGGCGAGGACGTTCCAGGTGGAGCGGGGCTCCATGAACGTGCGGATGTCGAGGCTCACCCCGACCGGCCCGGCCGCCGCCTTCGCAGCCAGCGCCTCCCCCGCCGCCTTCGAAACGCCACCAACGGGGATGCGCACGGCGTTCGGCTCACCGAGCGTCCCGTTCAGGTCGCCGTCCGCGTTGTTGTAGACGATCACGCCGGCCGCGCCCGCCGCAGACGCCGCGGCCTGCTTGACGGCGAAGGCGCAGCCGCCGCGCCGGATCAGCGCGATCCGTCCGGTGAACTCGCCCGCCGGGTAGTCGGCGGGTGCGCAGCCGGTGGCCGCAGAGACCGGCACGACCGCCAACTCGCCCTTCACGCCTGCCTCCGGGCCGCTCGGCGAGTACGTCATGGCGATCACCGGCACCTGCTCGGCCTGTGGCGAAACGACGTCGAGGCGCTGGGTCTTCGCCTCGAAGAAGGTGTAGGTGAACTCCTGCCGCGAGACCTTGAGCCCGGCCCGGCGGGCCTGCTCGTAGACGTAGCGGGCCGATTCGTCGTGGCCCTGCGAACCGGCCGCCCTGGTACCGCCGTTGCGGTCGGCGATCCGCTGGAGGGCCCGGAGCGTGTCGAGGGCGTCGTCGGCGCTGCTCCGGTCGACCAGCCGGGCGGCGAGCTGCGCGCCGCGGCGGGCCGGGTCCGGGGCGGCGCTCGCGGTGCCGGCCCCGGCGAGCAGCACCGGGGCCACGAGGACGGCGACGGTCAGGGACGCGGGGACGGGCGAGGCGATCGGGCGGCGGGTGCGCGAGCGGCGGGTGCGCGGCGTCAAGGCGGGTCCTTCCGACGGTCCGTGGACTCCCGATTTGACATGACCGTCACCAGGTCTGCCAAGACCGCCGCGTCCGGCCGGGGGACGGCACCAGGACGGTGCCAGGACCGCGCCAGGACGGCACCAGGACCGCGACGGGACCACGACGGGATGCGGACCGGCGCCCGTGCGGTGATCCTGGAGAGGTGGGGGACCCTCTTCCAGGAGCGTGACCATGTCCATGCTGGATAAGCTCAAGCAAATGCTGAAGGGCCACGAGGACACGGCCCGGCAAGGCGCCGACAAGGCCGGGGACGCCTTGAACGAACGCACCGGAAGCAAGTACGAGAGCCAGGTCGACACGGCCAAGCAGAAGCTCGACGAGCAGCTCGGTGAGCACCCGGGCCAGGAGCCGCCGCAGTAGGCCCGCCGCTGTCCCGAACCTCTGACGCCCCGGCCCGGCCGCCGTGCCGCGCCGGGGCGCAGTCGTGCCCGTGGTTCTCGACGCGCGGTGAGTAGACACTGTCTACGGCCTCCTGGTAGACAGTGTCCATGACCGACGAGGAGAAGGACCTCCGCACCCGCCTGGTGGCCGCCGGAGTCGAACTGCTGGCCAGGGACGGCGTCCAGGCGCTCGGCCTTCGCGAGATCGCCCGCCAGGCCGGCGTCTCGCACGGCGCGCCGCGCCGCTACTTCCCCACCCACCGCGAACTGCTCGCCGCCATCGCCCGGCACGGCTTCGGAAAGCTCACCGACACCCTCGCGGCAACCGACACCCTCGCCGCCGCGGACGGCCTCCCGCCCCGGGAGCGGCTCACCGGCCTCGCCCGCGCCTACCTGCGCTTCGCCGCCGCCAACCCAGGCATGTTCGAGCTGATGTTCCGCCACGACCTGCTGGAGGGCAGCGGCGCCGACCTCCGCTCGACCTCCCTGCCGCTGTTCCGCACCTTCGCCCGCCTGGTCGGCGAGGCCTGCCCCGAGCGCGACGGCGCCACCGCGGCCGTCGCCCTGCTCGCGAACCTGCACGGCCTCGCCCAGTTGCGCGCCCGGGGCAGTCTGCGGCTGCTCACCGGGGACGACGACGTCGAACCGCTGCTCGCCGCGATCATCGAGGCCCACACCGGCGCCCACACCGGCGCCCCGGGGCACCGGTGAGCGGCACCCGCCGGGAGCGCCTCGCGCTCGCCGCGAGCATCACCGGCGCCGTCGTCGTGGCCCTGGACGGCACCGCGCTCACCGTCGCCCAGCCCAGCATCCAGCACGACCTCCACACCACCGCCGCGGCCGTCCAGTGGACCAGCACCGGCTACCTCGTCGCCGTCGCCGCCCTGCTGGTCTTCGCCGGCCGCCTGGGCGACCGCTACGGCCACCGGCGCGTGTTCGCCGTCGGCGTGGCGGGCTTCGCCGCCGCCTCGGCCGGGATCGGCCTGGCGCCGGGCATCGGGTGGGTGAT
>NZ_JBFBDY010000709.1:0-2960 GCF_040683475.1 Kitasatospora sp. NPDC093558
ACCGGCACCACTGGCCCCGAACCGGCCGGTCCGTCCTCTTCCGGCATAAACACCACCTCCACTCCCCCGGTCACGGAGTGCCCGTGCCCCTGCCTACAGGCGTCCTGGATCCAGGTAGCCGGAGTCTGCGCGTTGGTGGCAGCTCAATCGGCATTCCGCTGACACCAGGGCGGGGCGTGCGGTACGCGTGCGGGCGCGGCGGCGGCTGAGAGGTGAAGCGGGTCGACGGTACGCGTGGACCTGTCGGCCGGTGCCACACGGGCCCTGGGCGGGCTCAGGTGGCCTCTGCGCAGGGTCGATAGGCTGACAGGGTGGCAGGAGTACTGGAGTTCGGCGCGTTGCTGGCGCGCCTGATGAGGCATCGAACGCTCGACGCCTCCGTGCTCTCCAAGGAGGCCGGCACCGGCCTGGAGGAGCTGCAGGCCGTGCTCGACGGACATCCGCCGACCGAACGGCTACTCAGGAGCGTTGGGCCGGTGCTCGGCCTGCACGGCGCCGACCTGTTCGTCCTCGCCCGGCAGCCGGTACCCGACGACCTGACACCGGTCACCCGCAATCCGCACTGGTCGGTCAGCCCCGTCGTCTACAACACGATGGTCATGCCCGCCGAGAACCGGCGCCCGCTGCTGGCCGTGATCCGGGCACAGCCCCTCGTACCGCGGGAGGGAGGGGGTGGCATCGACCGGCCGTACCACCGGTACGAGCCGGGCCTCGGCGCGGTGCTCCTGGAACTCACGCACAGCCGGAACCTCACCTGGACGTGCACGGCCAAGGCCCTGTACGCGGTGACCGACGGACGGATCTACCTGGCGGCGTCCACCATCGGCGGGATCGGCCGCGGTACCGTCGAAGTGACCCCCGAACTGCTCGCCGGCTTCGCGGGCCTACTCGGCATCCTCGCCCGCGATCTGGCGGCGCTCGGCGGCGTCCGCCTGCCGGACGACCTGCCGCCGCTGCACCCGCGGGCCGCCGACGTGGCCGCCGTCATCTGGGAAGCCCGACGCCTCACCACCGCCCAGCTCGACGCGGTGGAGCGTATCTCTCGCCACCTCGCCGGCCGCTGACCGGCTGGGACCGCCACGGCTGCGGGAACCACGAGGGCCGGCCACGGCCACGAACAGCCACCAGCGCAGCACCGGTGTGCCGTCGAATGTTGATCGGCCGGTTGCTACAAGGGCGAGTAGGTCTGGTACTTGCCCTGCAGGAATGAGGCGGCTGCGCTGCCCACATCGGACCCGGGACCGGCTGCGCATTCGTCCAGAACCTCGTGCCCCGGGAACCCTGCCAACCCAGCCACACGGGGCCGAGCCGGCGACCTGTATAGGGATCTGCATCAGGATGTCACCGGGCAGCGTCTCCGGATATCACCACATATCCGCATTCCCGTGACACCCGACACCCCCGCTCCCACACTCGCCGCCGCAGCGGGGAGCCGGTGACATCCACCCGCTCCCCCAGTGACGACAAACCGCAGATTCGCAGGCCTGGCCGCAGAATGGGGCAGCTCAGGTCCTCGATGTCCGGCACGAGCACGCGCACCCGCCCAATGTCAGCCGGACCCGCCTCGCCTTCGTCATCGACACCCCGCCGGGGAAACGAGCAATGAGGTCACGGACCGTTCAGGTGCTCGCGGAAGGCCGTCTCGAGTCCGGTGACGGTGTGCTCGGTCAGGATCTTGTCGGGCAGAGGGGGCCAGTCCGTCGTCCGCCTCACCTGCACCGCCGGCAGAGGTCTCCCGGTGATCACAGGGCGTCGCTGCCCCGTGATCACCAGGTCCCGTGCGCTTCCTCTCCCGGTGTGCCCCGGTGCGTCTGTCGGCACCTGGCCGGGGGTCAGGAGCCCGGTACGGGCTGTTCCGGGGCGAGGGAGTTGCCGGCCGGGATGTGGCCGCAGTCGGAGGGGGCGGGGCGGCCGGCGAAGCGGTCGTTCAGCCAGGCGAGGGCCTGCGGGGCCCAGACGGCGGGGACACCGAAGTGGCTGAGGACGTCGTACTGCTGGTACGCGACCGCTGCGGTGCCGGTCGCGCAGTACTGGCGGGCAAGCGCCCGCACGTCCCCGGCGACCATCACGCCGTCGCCCGTGCCGATGCCGTCCGGGTTGCCGAAGGTGCCTTCGAGGACGCCGGCGTTGCCCTGGGCGAGGTAGCCGGGCACGGTCGGGGACGGGGCCGAACCGAGGTTGGTCCGGTTCGACGACGTCGTCTTCGACCTCTGCCGCTGACCCACAGGTCACACCCGGCCACACGCCGCGCGCGGGTAGAGGGCGCAGCGACGACAAGGCGACGGCGACCGGCGGCGGGAGTGGCGCTGCGCGCGGCGGCCACGAGACGGGAGGGCGCGGCTACGGCGACTGGACCGGCCCCGCCTCCAGTACCCTCATCGGCGTGGGCCGGACCGCCCGCCAGGCCGTCACGGAGATCACCGATCTCCTGCGCTGACACGCCGTCTCGTCGGCGGGTTCAGAGCGCGAGGGCGGCGGTGTCGACCCAGCGGGCGAGGGTGCTGAAGACCCCCAGGTGCTCGGGCAGTTCCGGCAGGCCCGCCTCGTGGCTGTTGGGGTTGCGGATGGCGGCGAAGGCGCCCTCGGCGAACGCGGCGACGCCGCGGCGGACGCTGCGGAAGGTGTCGCTGCCGTCGTCCGGCATCAGCCGGAGCCTCGACTGGCCCGGCTTGGGGGCGTCCTTGGAGAAGACACTCTGGAACAGCGCCATCTCGCTCGCGTCCCGGCGCCCGACCTTTAGTGCGAGAGGGGACTGCCGGGCTGGCAGCTCGGCTGGGGAGCGAGACTCGCCGCCGCGGCGTTCCTCGTCGCCTGGTTGCACCCACCGCGCGCGTACGCCGGGCCCCGCTCGCCGCCCAGATCCTCGCAGTGCCTACGGCCCTGCTGGTCGTTCTCAGCTGACCCGTACACGACCCGGATTCGTCCCGCCTGTCCCATCCTGCGAAGGGGCGGACAACCGT
>NZ_JBFBDY010000710.1:0-2959 GCF_040683475.1 Kitasatospora sp. NPDC093558
GCGTGCTGCCCAGCGACGGGCCGCGGTCGGCGAGCGAGCGGACCGGCACCTGGCCGGTCATCATCGACGGGTCCGGGATCGGCGGGCCTGGTTCGTGCTCGGGCCGGTGGCGGTGGACGGCAAGGACGTGTCGGCGGTGAAGGTGGTGGAGGACACGCAGAACGGGGGCGGGTGGCAGATCGGCCTGACGTTCGATGCCGTCGGGGCGCATGAGTTCGCGGACGTCACGGGCGTGCTCGCGGCGCAGCCTTCGCCCACCAATCAGTTCGCGATCGTGCTGGACGGTGCGGTGGTGTCGCACCCGTATGTCGCTTCCGCGGTGACGGGTGGTGAGGCGGTGATCTCGGGGGGCTTCACGGAGGCGCAGGCCCGGCGGCTGGCGGTGCTGATCGGGGATCGCCTGCTGGTGCCCTTGCGGCTGACGCAGATCGTGATCCCGCAGTAACGACCAGATTCGCTGACGTAGCGTCACATAGGCGTCCGTCGCCGGGAAGTGGCATGCACGCCTCTAGAAAACCGGTCGGTAACCCCCGTACCGTCGAGGCCCCCACAGCTTCTCCCCCAGGAGCTCGACGTGTCCCGACGCCCCCACATACCCCTGCCCCGGTTGCTGGCCGCCGTGCTCGCGGTGGCCCTGCTCTTCGTGCCCGCCCTCGCCGCGCCCACCAGTGCGGCCGACGCGACCTCCGACTACTGCGGCGGGCGGTGTGCGGACATCCTGCCGCCCGGCGAGAACGGCAACGCCACGCTCGCCGAGATCCTGCTCAACCGGGTGTTCGGCACCCGCCCGGCGCACACCGACGACCAGCTCGGCCCGTACGCGGCCCTCGCCTCCGGCTACCCGGGGCTGACGGAGGCCGGGCTGCGGAGCTTCTTCAACGACGCGTCGTTCGGCGTGCCGGCCGACCAGGTCGCGAGCACCACGAGCCCGCGTTCCGACGTGACGATCGTGCGCGACAAGGCGACCGGCGTACCGCACATCACCGGCACCACCCGTGACGGCACCGAGTTCGGCGCGGGCTACGCGGCCGCGCAGGACCGGCTGTGGGTGATGGACCTGTTCCGGCATGTGGGGCGCGGTGAGCTGTCCGGTTTCGCGGGCGGTGCGGCGGCCAACCGGCAGCTGGAGCAGACGTTCTGGCGTGCGGCGCCGTACACCGAGGCCGAGTTGCAGCAGCAGGTCGACGTCCTCGCCTCGCGCGGCGGGCGGGCGGCGCAGGCGCTCGCGGACGCCTCGGCGTACCTCGACGGGATCAACAGTTATGTCCGGCAGGCGTACGGTTCCCGGACGTTCCCGGGCGAGTACGACCTGACCGGGCACATCGACCCGATCACCAACGCCGGGTCGATCCAGCCGTTCACCCTGACCGACCTGGTCGCGCTGGCCTCCGTGATCGGGGCGCTGTTCGGTTCGGGCGGTGGCGGTGAACTCGCCTCCGCGCAGGTCAAGTCGGCCGCCGAGGCGCGGTACGGCAAGGACGCGGGCGACGCGGTGTGGCGTTCGCTGCGCGAGGCGGAGGACCCGGAGGCCGTCCGGACCCTGCACGACGGGCAGACGTTCCCGTACGCGACGGTGCCCGACAGCCCGCAGGGCGTGGCGATGCCCGATGCCGGGTCGGTGGTGAGCGAGCCGGAGGTCTACGACGCGACCGGCTCCGCGAAGACGGCGGCCACCACCGCGAAGGGCGTGCTGCCGGGCAACCTGCTCAGCGCGCGGCACGGCATGTCGAACGCGCTGCTGGTCTCCGGCGCGCACACCGACGACGGCCACCCGGTGGCGGTGTTCGGCCCGCAGACCGGTTACTTCGCGCCGCAGCTGCTGATGCTGGAGGAGCTGCAGGGTCCTGGGATCAGCGCGCGTGGCGCGGCGTTCGCGGGGCTGAGCTTCTACGTGGAGCTCGGGCGCGGGCAGGACTACGCGTGGAGCGCGACCTCGGCCGGGCAGGACATCACCGACACCTATGCGGTGCCGCTGTGCACGAGTGACGGTTCGCCGGTGACGAGGGCGTCCAATTCCTATCTGTGGCACGGTACTTGCACGCCGTTCGAGCGCCTGGAGCGCAAGGACGCGTGGAGTCCGACCACCGCCGACTCCACCCCGGCCGGTTCCTACACGCTGGTGTCGTACCGCACGAACTACGGCCTGGTGAGCGCCCGCGGCACGGTGGGCGGGGCGCCGGTGGCGTTCACGTCGCTGCGTTCCACCTACCGGCACGAGGCCGATTCCATCATCGGCTTCCAGGAGTTCAACGACCCGGCGGCGGTGCACGACGCGGCGGGTTTCCAGCGGGCGGCGCAGGACATCAACTACACGTTCAACTGGTTCTACGCCGACTCGCGCGACATCGCCTACTACAACTCGGGGTCCAATCCGGTACGCGCGCCGGGCGTGGACGCGGGCCTGCCGGTGCTGGCCCAACCCGCCTACGAGTGGGCCGACTTCGACCCTGCGGGCAACACCGCCCGGTACACCCCGCCGGAGCAGCACCCGCAGTCCGTGAACCAGGACTACTACGTCTCGTGGAACAACAAGCAGGCCACCGGCTACACGGCGGCCGGTTTCGGCAACGGCTCGGTGCACCGCGCCAACCTGCTGGACGCCCGCGTCAAGTCGCTGGTGCAGAAGGGGAACGTGAGCCGGGTCGCGCTCACCCAGGCCATGGAGGGCGCGGCCGTGACCGACCTGCGCGCCGAGGACGTCCTGCCCGACCTGATCCGCATCCTGCGCAGCGCCCCGGTCACCGACCCCGCCACGCTGGCCGCGCTGCAGCAGCTGGAGGCGTGGCTGGCCGGCGGCGGCATGCGGCACGAGAGTTCGCCGGGCAGCGGGGCGTACGCGGATGCGGACGCGATCCGCGTCATGGACGCGTGGTGGCCGCTGCTGGCCGACGGCGTCATGCGTCCGGGCCTGGGCGACCCGCTGTTCGCGGCGCTGCCCGGGGCGCTGCAGATCGACGAG
>NZ_JBFBDY010000711.1:0-2953 GCF_040683475.1 Kitasatospora sp. NPDC093558
GGTGTGCGGCTACTTCCGCATGACGGCGGGCTCGTGGCGGCGCAGGAGGGCCAGGACGAGCAGGCCGTACGCCACCGAGAGCGCGGCCAGCGCGGCCATGCCGAGGAGCCAGCCGCGGCGCTCGTGGCGGAAGAGCGGGTCGGCGGTGAGCACCGTCGGGAAGGACAGGTTGTGCAGGTCGACGGTCCTCGCCATGGCGGACAGGCCCCACCGGGACGGCACGAGCCAGGAGGCCTGTTCCAGGCCGGGCACGCCGTTCAGCTTGAGCATCAGGCCGGTGAAGACGATCTGGACCACCGAGACGAGCACCAGCAGCGGCATGGTGGCCTCCTCCTGGGCCACCAGCGCCGAGACCACCAGCCCGAGCATCATCGCCGAGAACGCGAGCACGGCCACCGCGACGATCAGTTCGGGCAGTTGTGGCATCTGGACACCGGTCGTCACCGGTGGCGGCGCCCCCGGCGGGAGCTTGGGGGCGATCTTCACCCCGGCGATGCCGACCACGGTCAGCAGCGCGGCCTGACCGACCGTGACCGCGCCGAGGACCACGACCTTCGAGACCACGTACGCCGACCGGGACAGTCCGACCACGCGTTCCCGCCGGTAGATCTCGCGCTCCTTGACCAGCTCGCGCACCGAGTTCGCGGACCCGGTCAGCAGGGCGCCCAGGCAGAGCGTGATCAGGCAGTTGATCGCGTTCTCCTGGGAGATCCGGGTGCCCGCGATCGCCCGGCACATGCCGCCGATGACGAACGGCAGCACGACCATGATGGTGAGGAACAGCCGGTCGGCGGCGAGCACCGCGGCGTAGCGGCGCACGAGGGTCGCGAGCTGGGGGAACCAGCCCTGGGGCTTCTCGCGGCCGATGGCGGGCCCGGCCGGACCGGCGGCGGTCGACGGGACGGGGACCGCGGGCGCGGCCTCGGTGGCGATGTACCGGTGGTACTGCGGCGAGGCGCGGTAGCGCTGCTGCCAGACGCCGTGGTCGTCGTTCTCGAACGCCTCGAAGGCCGCCGGCCACTCGTCGAAGCCGAAGAACGCCAGCGCCTCCTGCGGCGGCCCGTAGTAGGCCGTCCGGCCGCCGGGGGCGAGCACGAGCAGGCGGTCGCACACGTTCAGGCTCAGCACGCTGTGCGTCACGACGACGACGGTGCGGCCGTCGTCGGCCAGCCCGCGGAGCATGTGCATCACCGAGCGCTCCATGCCCGGGTCGAGGCCGGAGGTCGGCTCGTCGAGGAAGAGCAGGGACGGCTTCGTCAGCAGCTCCAGGGCCACGCTGACCCGCTTGCGCTGGCCGCCGGACAGGCTCGCGATGACCTGCCCGGCCCGCTCGTCGAGGCCGAGCTCGTGGATCACCTCGGCGACGCGCGCCTCGCGCTCGTGCGGGTCGGTGTCGCCGGGGAAGCGCAGCTCGGCGGCGTAGGACAGGGCCCGGCGGACGGTGAGCTGGGTGTGCAGGATGTCGTCCTGCGGCACGAGGCCGATCCGGCGGCGCAGTTCGGCGTAGTCGCGGTAGAGGTCGCGCCCGTCGTACAGGACGGTGCCCTCGTCGGCGGGGCGCAGCCCGGTGAGGGCGTTGAGGAGGGTGGACTTGCCGGCGCCGCTCGGTCCGGCCACCGCGAGCAGCGCCTTCTCGGCCAGCGGGAAGCCGACGTGGTCGAGCAGCATCCGGTGGTCGGGGCCGACGCGGACGACGAGGCCCTGGACGTCGAGGGAGATCTCGCCGGTGTCGGTGTACTCGACGAGGTGGCCGTCGGACAGGCACAGCGCGGAGTGGCCGATGCCGATGATGTCGGCCGGGCCGACGGGGGCGCGGCGCACCGGGCTGCCGTTGAGGTAGGTGCCGTTGTGGCTGTCGAGGTCGACGATCTCGTGGCCGCCGCCGGGCAGTTCGCGCAGCTCGGCGTGGTGGCGGGAGACGACGAGGTCGTCCAGGACGAGGTCGTTGTCGTGCGAGCGGCCGATCCGCACGGCCCGGGCGGGCAGCGGGAGGACGGCGCTCGGGCTGCGGAAGGTGCCGGAGGACTGTGGGGTGAGCAGGGAGGGGCGTTCGCCGGGCTGGGGGCGGGGCAGGCCGGCGAAGGTCGCGGACGGGCCGTCGGCGGGGTTGCCGAAGCGCACCCGGGTGCCGGGGCCGACGTCCTCGGTGACGATGCGGCGGCCGTCGTCGTAGGTGCCGTTGGTGCTGCCGACGTCCTCCAGCTGCCAGTGGTCGCCGGTGGCGTGCAGGACGGCGTGGTGCCAGGAGACGCGGGGGTCGTCCAGGACGATCTCGCTCGTCGGGTCGCGGCCGAGGTGGTAGGACCGGCCCGGATCGATCAGCTGCGAGTCGGTGTCGGTGACCACCATCAGGGGCGGGGCGGCGGGTGCGCCCGAGCGCTGTCCCATGGTCGGCATTGTATCGCCGGGCGGCCCGGCGGGCGCGTTCTCACCGCTCGATTGGACTGGACCACTGGATCCGCGCACCACTATCGTTCGGCGTGCCCGCACGCCACCCGCCGATCACCCGGGGACGGAACGCATGAACGCCTGGCCGCAGTTGCGCCGTTCCAGGACCGTCAGGGCGGGCCGCGCCCCCGGCACCGTGCTGCGCTGCGGACTGATGGACACCATGCTGGCGGACCTCTCCGTCTCGGTCGTCCTCTTCTTCGAGCGGCCGCTCGACGACGAGCGGCTCGCCGCCGGCCTCGCCCGCGCCCTCGACCGGGTGCCGGTCTTCGCCGGGCGGCTGCGCACCGCCGCCGACGGCGTGCTGGAGGCCGTCTGCGACGACTCGGGCGTGCCCTTCGACGTGCACACCGTGGACGGCACGCTCGCCGAGGCGATGGGCCGGGTCGCCGCCGCCGGCACCCAACTGGTCGACCCGGTGGACGCCCCGGCCGCGCGCACCGGCGGCGTCCCGCTGCTCACCGTCCGCGTCACCCGCACCGCGGACGGCGGCACCGTGCTCGGC
>NZ_JBFBDY010000712.1:0-2937 GCF_040683475.1 Kitasatospora sp. NPDC093558
TGACCGGCGCCGCCGTCACCACCCTCGGCCTGCTCCTGCTCCTCCCGCTGGACGGCGGCTGGACCAACGCCGACATCGCGTGGCGCCTCGCCCTCGCCGGCGCCGGCATGGGCCTCAACGGCGGCCCCACCCAGGCCCTGGTGATGACCGCCTCGCCGCCCGGCCGGCTGGCCACCGCGGGCTCCGCCGTCCAGCTCTCCCGCAGCCTCGGCTTCGCCCTCGGGCCCGCCCTCGCCACCGCCGCCACCCTGGCCGGCGACCGCGCGACCACCGGCACCCGCGCCGGGATCGCCCTGGCCGTCCTCGCCGCCGCGACCGCCGTCGTCCTCCTCGCCCTGCACCACCACCACGCCCACCGCCCAGCGGCGTGACACGGCCGCCCCGGCCGACCGCCACCCCCTGGAACACCGTCCGACCGGAGGTTCACCGCACATGACCGACATAGCCAGCGAACTCGACCCTGCCGCCCTCCCCGCCCCGGAGGAACCCCGTTGCCCGTTCGGGTACGGAACCCCGTCCGGCAGCAACGGCGAAGCCGGCACCCAGCTCCCCTACCCCGTACCGCTCTACGGGACGGAGTACAAGCGCGATCCGTACCCGCTGTACCGGCGGATGCGCGAGGCCGGGCCCGTCCACCGGGTGGAGTTCCCGAGCGGGATCCACGCGTGGCTGGTCACCGGCTACAAGGCCGCGCACGCGGCCCTCAACGACGGCCGACTGGGCAAGAACCACGCGCTGGGCAACGACAACTGGCGCCGGCTCGCCTCGATCATGCCCGAACCGCAGCACTCGCAGCTCCAAGTGCACCTGCTCCACCAGGACCCGCCCAAGCACACCACCATGCGCAAGCTCGTCCTCGACGCCTTCGCGCCGCGCCGGGTGGAGGCGCTGCGGCCGCGGCTCCAGGAGCTCGCCGACGCCCTGGTCGACGAGCTGCCCACCGACGGCGGCGCCGACCTGGTGGCCGGGTTCGCGGCGCACTACCCGTTCCGCGCGCTCGCCGAAACCATAGGCCTGCCGGCCGAGTTGGCCGTGCGCTTCGACCGCGACTGGGGCAAGGTCGTGCAGCCGGTCGGCCCGCTCGACCCCGGCCGGCCCGCGTACGAGGCGCGGCTGCGCGGCCTCCAGACGTACATCGCGGACGTCGTCGCCCACAAGCGCGCCCACCACGATCCCGCCCGGGCCGAGGACGACCTGCTCGGCCGGCTCGTCGCGGCCCGCGACGCGGGCGAGTTGAGCCAGGAGGAGCTCGACTCGATGGTGTTCCAGCTGCTGGTCGCCGGACAGGAACCGGTCACCAACCAGATCACCACCATGCTGATCACCCTGCTGCGCCACCCCGAGCAGCTCGCCCGGCTCGTCGAAGGCATCGCCGCCGACCCCGGCCTGCTCGCCCGCGCGGTGGAGGAACTCCTACGCCACGACGCCGCGTTCGAGCTCACCACCTGGCGGTTCTTCGCCGAGGACAGCGACCTGTTCGGCACCGCCGTTCCGGCCGGCGACTCGGTCATCGTCTCCCTCTGCGCCGCCAACCGGGACGACGAACAGTTCCCGGACGCCGACCGGCTCGACTTCGACCGCACCCCGAACGCCCACCTCGCCTTCGGCCACGGCATCCACTACTGCCCGGGCGCCGCCCTCGCCCGCGCCGAACTCCAGGTGGCCATCGGCACGTTGCTCACCCGACTGCCCGGGCTGCGCCCCGCCGACGCGCCCGAGGGCGGCGACGGCCTCGACACCCTCACCTGGATCCCCGCCGTCCTGGCCCGCGGGGTGAACAAGCTGCCGGTCGCCTACGACGGGCGCGTCTGACCGCCGGCCCGAGCCCCGGCTCGTAGCCCGCACCACGCGCCGCACCACGCAGCCCGCAGCCCCGTACGACGACGTCCTGTGGAGGACCACCATGCCGCCCGTCGGCACCATCACCGCCACCGCGCCCACACCTACCGAGACCGCGCACGAGACCGCACACGAGACCGCCGAGCACCTCGCCGCCCGCATCCTCGGCCTGCTCCTGCCGCACCGCCGCGCCTCCGACCCCGAACTCGCCGCGCCCCCGCACCACTTCCCGCTGCAGCTCGCGCAGCTCACCGGCTTCATCACCGCCGGCGAGCCGATCGTGTTCACCCTGCCCGGCTTCCCGTGCAAGTCGCCGAACCCGGCGAAGGTCCTCGGCCACCTGCCCGACGAGGGCGAGCGCCTGTCGCTCACCTTCCTCAACGCGCTGTGCGAGCAGATCGCCGCGCTCCACGCCCCGGGTGCGCGGATCCTGATCTGCTCGGACGGCCACATCTTCGGCGACCTCATCCACGTCCCCGACGACCACATCGACGAGTACTCCGACGCGCTCGCCGCGATGATCGAGCGCGAGGGCCTGCGGCACCTGGCCACCTTCGACCTGCGGGCCGTCCTCGGCGACCTGCCGTTCGACGAGAAGCGCGCCCGCGTGCACGCCCGGTACGCGCCGAGCGTCGAGGAGTTGCGCGAGCAGGTGCTGACGGACGAGGAGACGCTGCGGCTCTACCGGGGCATCACCAGGTTCCTCACCGAGGACACCGTCGGGTTCACCGGCACCAAGTCGGCCCTCCAGCGCGAGTGCCGCCGCCGCGCCTACGGGGTGATCCAGCGCAGCCGCGCCTGGGGGGACCTGATCGCCGAGCACCACCCGGACGCGTTCCGGCTGTCCATCCACCCGCAGCGGGCCGGGGCGCCGAAGTTCGGCATCCGGCTGCTGGAGGCGGCGGACGCGTGGACGACGCCCTGGCACTCCTCGGTGCTCCACCGGGCCGACGGCCACTGGGAGTTGCTGCGCAGTGCGGACGCCGCGGAGCTCGGGCGGCTCGTCGAGAGCGACGGCCGCCCGAGCCACTACGTGGCGGTCTGAGGCGGCGCCGGGGGGGCGCGGGCCGGGGGGGGGCGGGGGGAGGGGGGGGGGGA
>NZ_JBFBDY010000713.1:0-2932 GCF_040683475.1 Kitasatospora sp. NPDC093558
GACCAGGCACCTTGCCCGTCACGCAGCTGCGACCGGGGCCCGCGACAGCCAGGCGCAAGCCTCCTCGCGTTCCACCCGGACCACTCCCACCTGTTGATCTTGCATGGGCATCCCCGGCTTCAGCCGGTGAGGGAAACGCATCCCTGGCCCGGAGTCGTACAACGGCGGAGTTCGCGTCGGCTGTCAGTGGCACGGGCTACCTTGACGACACGGATGCTGAAGGGGGTGGGTCGGGTGATTCGGGCGTACAAGTTCCTGATGCGGCCCACCGTGGGCCAGCAGGGTGCGCTGGCGGGGATGCTGCGTGATCACTGCTCGCTGTACAACGCGGCGTTGCAGGAGCGGCGGGACGCCTACCGGCATGTCTCGAAGACGACGGTCCGCTACGGGCAGCAGTCCGCTCAGCTCAAGGAGATCCGGGCTTTCGATCCGGAGTGTCAGGGCCGCTGGTCGTTCAGCTCGCAGCAGGCCACCCTGCGGCGCCTGGACCGGGCGTTCGCGGCGTTCTTCCGTCGGGTCAAGTCCGGTGACACGCCCGGCTATCCGCGTTTTCGCTCATCCCAGAGGTTCGACACGGTGGAGTGGCCGAAGGACGGGGACGGCTGCCGCTGGGACTCCACCCCGCACGATCCCGTCACCCGCGTCCGCCTGCAGGGCATCGGCCACGTCAGGGTCCACCGGCACCGGCCGGTCGTCGGCGGGGTCAAGACGGTCTCGGTCAAGCGGGAAGGCCGCCGCTGGTACGTCGTCCTCACCGCCGAACAGGCCCGGCCCGACCCCCTTCCAGCGACCGGCAGCGCGGTCGGCATCGACATGGGCATAGCCAGCTTCCTCGCCGACTCCGACGGCGGGTTCGTGCCCAACCCCCGCCACGGCCACAAGGCCACCACGAAGCTCGAAGCCGCCCAGCAAGCCCTGTCCCGGTGCGAGCGCGGCAGCAAGCGCCGCCGCAAGGCCGTGGAGACCGTGGCCCGGCTGCACCGCAAGGTCCGCCGCCGGCGCCTGGACCACGCGCACAAGACCGCGCTCGATCTCGTGCGCGAACACGACTTCATCGCGCACGAAGACCTCACAATCCGCAATATGCTCCGCGCCCCGGCCCCGAAGCCCGACCCCGAACGGCCGGGCGCTTTCCTGTCCAACGGCGCGGCGGCGAAGGCCGGACTCAACAAGTCGATCTCGGATGCCGGTTGGGGGGTGTTCCTGACGATCCTCACCGCCAAGGCAGAATGCGCCGGACGGGAGACGATGGCAGTGGACCCCCGCAACACCTCCCGCCAGTGCCCCCGATGCAGGCACACCGCCAAGGAGAACCGGCCCACCCAGGCGATCTTCCACTGCACCGGCTGCGGCCACCGGGCCCACGCCGACACGGTGGCAGCCGTGAATGTTCTACGGGCCGGGCTGGCCCGTCGTGAAGCCCGCAAGGGATAGCGAGAAGCCCCTGGCTTCAGCCAGGGGCGGAGTCACGAACCACTCCTCGCGCGGGTCCCACACCCGGTTCGCCACCGTTTCAAGCCTGCCGCGCACGGACTCCGTCTCCCCGGGGCAGGACACCGCGTGGAAGGCCATGCCGTGCTGCTCGGTCGTCCCGAGCACGGTGACCGAGCCGTCGAGGGAGAGCATCGAGAACCCCGGCAGGCCCGCCCCGAAGCCCAGCAGGCGCTGGGGGTGGCCCAGTTCGTGCGTGCCCACGCTGATCGAGCAGCCGGCGCCCACGAGGTCCCAGCGCTCCAGCAGGCGCACCCGGCGCCACTGCTTGCGCCGGTGGCGGGAGGCGGCCCGGGCGCTGAAACGGTGGACGGGCAGGGCGAGCAGGAACTCGCGCTCCGCGCCGAACAGGCCGCAGGAGGACGCCAGTTCGTACCAGCCCCGGTTGGCCCGCGCGACCAGGTCCGGCTCGTCGCGGTCGTAGTAGACGAGCCCCGGATCTTCCGGCCCGGGGTCGCGGTGGAGCGCGAAACCCACCACGGACACCGGCAGCACCGGCCGCGGCACCCCGCCCTCCAGCACCTCCAGGCCCGCCCGCCGCAGCGGCGCCTCGACCTTGCGCCGCATCTCCTGCCTGCCCAACCACCACTCCCCGTCACGCCGTTCGAACACCAAGACTAGCCAGCCCGCCGAGCGCCGGCCGCGGTGGGCGGCGACGCGCACCGGGGCCGTCCTTGACGCCGGCCACCCGAGCCCGCTCGCCGTCCCGTGCGAAATCCTCTCCGCCCCCACCGCTTGAACCTCACCCGACGTCAGGAGGCATCGTTACGCCATGACCTCCGAACAGACGTGGAAGGTCGGCCCCCTCGCCGAGGCGAGCGGGCTGACCGTACGCACCCTGCACCACTGGGACCACATCGGTCTCCTCAGCCCCTCACGCCGCACCCCCTCCGGGCACCGCGAGTACACCGAACAGGACGTCGTGCGCCTCTACCTCGTCCTGGCGCTGCGGCGCCTGGGCCTCGGGCTGGAGACCATCGCCACCTGCCTGGACGCCGGCATCGACCCGCTGCGCCTGGTCGGCGAACACCTCGTCGGCGTCGACGCCGCCCTCGCCGCCCTGAGCGCGCTGCGCGAGCGCCTGGCCCACATCCACGGCGAACTCGCCGCCGAACGCACCCCCGACACCGCCGCCCTCATCCGCGTCCTGCAGGCCATGCGCGGCACCGGCACCCCCGCCACCGAACCCGCGCTGCGCCGCCACCTCGACACCGACCAGATCGACGCCCTGCGCGACCACGCCGCTGCCCTCGGACCCGCCGCCCACTACTACCTCGACATCGAGTGGCCCCAGCTCTACCGGCGCGCCGAGGCCCTGCGCCGGGCCGGCGCCGACCCGGCCGGGGACGAGGTCCAGCGCGTCGTGCGGCGCATCGACGAACTCGGCGCCCTGTTCTCCGGCGGCGACCGCGCCCTGTCCGGCGC
This sequence comes from Kitasatospora sp. NPDC093558, assembly GCF_040683475.1. NCBI lineage: Bacteria > Bacillati > Actinomycetota > Actinomycetes > Kitasatosporales > Streptomycetaceae > Kitasatospora > Kitasatospora sp. NPDC093558. The sequence goes on from NZ_JBFBDY010000713.1 coordinate 2,917, forward strand.
CGTGCGCGTCGCCTGG
>NZ_JBFBDY010000714.1:0-2928 GCF_040683475.1 Kitasatospora sp. NPDC093558
GCGATGGTGAAGGTGCGGCGGCCGTTCTCGTCGGCCGCGCCGACGCGCAGCTGCAGCTGGACGCCCTCGCGTTCGGACAGGACGAGCGGCGCGGCCAGCGTCAGCTCCTCGACGCGGTCGCAGCCGGCCTCGTCGCCGGCGCGGACGGCCAGTTCGAGGAACGCGGTGCCGGGCAGCAGGACGTCGCCGCGCACGACGTGGTCGGCGAGCCAGGGGTGGGACTGCCGGGAGAGCCGGGAGGTGAACAACAGACCGTCGTCGTCGGAGAGTTCGAGCGAGGCGGTGAGCAGCGGGTGGTCGGTGGTGTCGAGGCCCGCGGCACCGAGGTCGCCCGCGGTCGCGGGGGCGGTGGTGGGCCAGAAGCGGCGGTGCTGGAAGGCGTACGTCGGCAGGTCGACCGGGCGGACGGTGGTGCCGGTGAAGAGGGCGGCCCAGTCGACGGGTGCACCGGTGACGTGCAGACGGGCGAGGGCGATCAGGACGGCCGTGTCCTCGGCCTGGTCCTTGCGGAGGGCGGAGGCGAGCACGGCGTCCTCCGCGACGAACCCGGCCGCCAGCGCGGTCAGGACACCGTCGGGGCCGAGCTCCAGGAAGCGGGTGACGCCCGCCGCCTCCAACGCGCGCACGCCGTCGGCGAAGCGGACGGTTTCGCGGACGTGGCGCACCCAGTAGTCGGGCGACGTCAGGCCCTCCGCAAGCTCGCCGGTCAGATTGGAGACTACGGGGATCGAAGGAGCCGCGTAGGAAAGCCCGTTGAGGACGGAACGGAAGTCCTCCAGCATCGGGTCCATCAGCGGCGAGTGGAACGCGTGGGACACCCGCAGGCGCGTCGTCTTGCGGTCGGCGAAGTGCGCCTCGATCGCCGCCACCGCTTCGAGAGAGCCCGAGACGACGACGGACGTCGGGCCGTTGACGGCCGCGATCGACACGAACTCACCCAGCAGCGGCAGGACTTCGTCCTCCGTCGCCTGCACCGCCAGCATCGCGCCACCCGCCGGAAGCGCCTGCATCAGCCGGCCACGAGCACTCACCAGCGCGCAGGCATCCTTCAGCGAGAACACCCCGGCCACATGCGCCGCCGCCACCTCACCGATCGAGTGCCCGGCCACGAACTCCGGCCGCACACCCAGCGATTCCACCAGCCGGAACAACGCCACCTCGACCGCGAACAACCCGGCCTGAGCGTAGGCCGTCTGGTTCAGCAACTCCGCATCGTCGCCCCACACGACGTCCCGCAGCTGCGGATCCAGTGCCTCGCACACTTTGTCGAAGGCCCGAGCGAACACCGGAAGCCGGGCATACAACTCCCGCCCCATCCCCAGCCGTTGCGACCCCTGCCCCGAGAACACGAACGCAATCCGCCCGCCCGTCGCGACGCCGGTCGGCGTTTCGCCGTCCGCCACCGCCCGCAGGCCGGCCAGGAGTTGCTCCGTCCCGTCGCCGACCACGGCCGCACGGTGTTCGAGCGCGGCTCGGGTGGTCGCCAGCGAGTACGCGACGTCCACCGGACGGGCGCCCCCACCGACGGCCAGCAGTCGCTCGGCCTGCGCCCGCAGGGCCTCCGGCGTCGCCGCGGACAGCAGCCACGGGACGACTCCGGGCTCGACCTGCGGCGCCTCCGTTGCCGGAACGGCCGCCGGGGCCTCCTCGATGATCACGTGGGCGTTGGTGCCACTGATCCCGAAGGAGGAGACGCCGGCGCGCCTCGGACGCTCGCCCGCAGCCCACGCCCGGGGCTCGGTCAGGAGCTGCACGGCCCCCTCCGACCAGTCCACGTTCGCGCTCGGCTCGTCCACGTGGAGCGTCGACGGCAGCTCGTCGTTGTGCATCGCGAGCACCATCTTGATCACGCCGGCCACACCGGCCGCGGCCTGGGTGTGACCGATGTTCGACTTGATCGAGCCGAGGAACAGCGGCCGGCCGTCGGAGCGGTCCTGCCCGTAGGTCGCGAGGAGCGCCTGCGCCTCGATCGGGTCGCCCAGCGTCGTCCCCGTCCCGTGCGCCTCGACCACGTCGACCTGGTCGGCGCCGAGGCGGGCGTTGGCGAGCGCCTGCCGGATCACCCGCTGCTGCGACGGGCCGTTCGGCGCGGTCAGGCCGTTCGACGCGCCGTCCTGGTTGACGGCGCTGCCGCGCACGAGCGCGAGCACCGGGTGCCCGTTGCGCAGCGCGTCCGACAGCCGCTCGACGACCAGGAAGCCCGCGCCCTCGGCGAAGCCGGTGCCGTCGGCGGCGGTCGCGAACGACTTGCACCGCCCGTCGGGGGCGAGCGCGCCCTGCCGCCCGAACTCGGCGAACACGCCCGGCGTGGCCATGACGGTGACGCCGCCGGTGATCGCGAGCGAGCAGTCGCCCTGCCGCAGCGCCTGGGCGGCCAGGTGGAGGGCGACCAGGGAGGAGGAGCAGGCGGTGTCCACGGCGACCGCCGGGCCCTCCAGGCCGAGCTTGTACGAGACGCGGCCTGCGACGACGCTGCCATTGCCGTCGCTGCCCGGGTAGTCGTGGTACATCACGCCGGTGAAGACGCCGGTGCGGGTGCCGCGCAGACCGCTCGGGTCGATGCCGGCGCGCTCCAGGGCCTCCCAGGCGAGCTCCAGCGTGAGCCGCTGCTGCGGGTCCATCGCCAGGGCCTCGCGCGGGGAGATCCCGAAGAAGCCGGGGTCGAACTCGGCGGCGCCGTCGAGGAATCCGCCCTCGTGGGTGTGGTGCGGGCGCTCGGTGCCCCCGCTGTCCTCGGTGCGCAGCGTCGAGAGGTCCCACCCGCGGTCGGCGGGGAACGGGGAGATCGCGTCCGCGCCGGAGGCCACCAGCTGCCAGAGCTCCTCGGGCGTGGTCACCCCGCCCGGGTAGCGGCAGGCCATGCCGACGATCGCGATCGGGTCGTGGCGGTCCACGGTCGCTTCGGGAACGGCGGTCTCGCCGTCGATG
>NZ_JBFBDY010000715.1:0-2917 GCF_040683475.1 Kitasatospora sp. NPDC093558
CGCCAGGCCGCGCTCGGCGGCGGCCGGGTCGCGGGCGAGGACCCGCACCCGGTGGCCGCGGCGGACGAGCTCCGCGACGGAGTGGACGCCGACGAACCCGGTGCCGCCGGTCACGCACACCAACATCCGCTTCTCCTTTGTCGGTCGGTGCGGTGGAAGTCAGTCGGTGCGGTGGAGGTCAGCCGGTCCGCTGGAAGCCGCCGCCGTAGAACAGCAGCGCCCGCCGGTCCGGCTCCCGGTCGGTCGCGAGCACCTCGCCGAGGAAGATCGAGTGGTCGCCGCCCTCGTAGACCTCGGCGAGCTTGCACTCCAGCCAGGCGAGCGAGCCGGCCAGTAGCGGCGCGCCCGTGAAGGGGCCGGGACGCCAGTCGACGTCACGGAACTGGGCGGCCCCGAGCGGGCGGGCCCGGTCGGCGAAGTACCGGGCCAGGCCCTCCTGTTCGGCGCTCAGCACGGAGACCGCGAAGGAGCGGACGGCGGTGATGGCCTCGTGCATCACCGCCGAGCGGGACACGCAGCACAGGACCATCGGCGGCTCCAGCGACACCGAGGTGAAGGAGTTCGCCGTCATGCCGTGCACGCTGCCGCCGCCCGTGGTGAGGACGGTGACGCCGGTCGCGAAGCCGGCCATGGTGGCGCGCAGGTCCGCGCCGGCCCCGATCACCGGGCCCGCCCCGAGCCGGTGGAGCCGACCGGGCCCACCGGCCCGGCCGGCCGCAGCGGGTCGGCGTACGGGGCGAGGGCGAGGCGCAGCTCCGCCGGCACCAGGGCCGGGACGGTGTGCGTGTTGGGGCCGCGCATGCAGGCGATCCGCTGCCGGCCGCGGGCGACGAGGAGTTCCTCGACGCCGGCGAGGCGCACGTACTCGAAGCTGAACTGGAGCTGGGTCTGGGTGACCTCCTCCAGCCGCATGCGGACGGAGAGTTCGTCGAACGCGGTGATCTCGACGAAGAACTCGCAGTCCACCTTGAGCGTGAACAGCTTGAGGTCGTCCTGCAGTTCGGCGAGCACCCCGGGGGCCTTCTCCTTGAGGAACATCTCCCGGCAACGTCCCTGCCAGCGCAGGTAGTTGACGTAGTAGACGTTGCCGACGAGGTTGGTCTCCTCGAAGCCGACGGTGTGCCGGATCTCGTAGTAGCCGGACATCACTCCCCCTTCCCGGCGAGGACGGCGAAGACGACGGGTTCGTCGCGGTCGGTCACGGTGGTCACCCAGGTGGCGATGGACGCGTCGCCGGCCGACAGCACCACCCAGCCGGAGCCCTCGACCCGGTCGAGCGTGAGGGACTGGCCGGTGGCGGCGGACTTGCGCAGGCACTCCAGCGCGCACCACACCCGGGTGGCGGCGAGGTCCGGCGGGCACCCGGCCTCGGTCACCAGCAGGTCGCGCAACGGGAGTTGGGCCTCGCCGAGCAGTGCGGCCCAGTCCTCCTCGGTGCGCGGCCGGACGGTCTCGACGTCGCACGCCAGCCGCCCCTGACCCACGACCGCCAGTGTCAACTCGCCGCTGTGTGAGGCGGATACGGTGTGGCCGTCCAACTCCGGTTTGCCGTCGGGGCGGTGGCGCAGCTCGGCGGGTGCGCCGAGGGCCCGGGAGACGGCGACGGCGGTGCGGGTGCGCCGGTCCGGCTCCTCCCCCGCGGCTTCGACGACGACGGCGCGGCTGCCGCCGAGGACGGTCTCCAGTGTGCGTTCCAGGTAGGAGCCGAGCATGGCCGGCACCCACGGTCCGGCGCCGTCTCGCTTGCGGACCGCGACCAGGGTCAGGCCTTGCCAGCGTTCGACCACGCGGCCGTCCGGGGTGCGGACGTCGACGTCGTAGACGTAGGTGTCGCCGTCCTGGCCGCGTTCGCGGGCGTCGAGGACGACTAACTAGGTGTCCTGGTCGGCGGGTTCGGCGAGCCAGAGGCGTTCGATGCCGCGCGGCAGGAGGGTGGCGTCGGGGACGCAGCACTGGAGGGCGTGCATCATCGTGTCGCGGGTGCCGGGGTCGGCGAGGACGTGGTCCTGCGGGAGGTAGGCCGCGAACCAGGGGGCGGGCGTCGTGGTGGAGACCTCGGCGACGGCGTGCCGGGCGCTCGCGCGGCGGTAGTCGAGGAGCCGCTGGAAGCGCTTGCCCTGGAACAGGACGCCGCCGTAGAGCTCGGTCACCGGGTCGACGGGGACGGTGGGCAGGTCGAAGGCGGCGGAGCGGGGGCCGTCCGGGAGGCCGGGCCGCGGGTAGCGCAGGCGGGCGCGGAAGTGGTCGTCGGCGAACACGGTGACCGCGGTGCGCAGGACGTCGTCGACGGTGCCGGCGTCCTGGACGAGGGCGGCGACGCGCAGCGTGGTGGAGCCGCCGGGGCGGACGGCGATGGGCCGCAGGAACTCGACGTCCTCCAGCAGCGGCGGTCCGGCGTGCCGGCCGACGGCCGCCGCGACCTGGGCCATCGCCTCCATGCCGAGGACGGCGGGGAAGAGGAGGTCGCCGTCGAGCTGGTGGTCGAGGAGGTAGGGGTCGCTGCCCTCGGTGAGCTCGGCCTCGGTGATGAGCTCGACGCCCGGGTAGTGCGCGAGGACGCGCTCGACGAAGCGGCCGAGCGGCAGTTCGGGCCGGTCGAGGGCGAGGGTGGGCAGGCCGGCGGCGCGTCCGCTGACGACGACGGCGGGCCAGGCGGCCGGGTCGGCGAGCAGGTCGCGCAGGACGCGGATGCCCTCGTCGGTGGAGATCGGCGTGATGCCCTCGCGCATCAGCGACTCGACGACGCCGAGCCGTTCGCCCATGCCGGCGCCGGACCACACGGACCATTCGATCGCGAGGGCGCGGGCCTGTGGGTGCTCTTCGCCGAAGCGCAGGGTGAGTTCGGTCATCCAGTCGTTGGCGGTGGCGTAGTGCGCCTCGCCGCGCAGGCCGGCGCGGCCGATGATGGAGCCGAAGG
>NZ_JBFBDY010000716.1:0-2913 GCF_040683475.1 Kitasatospora sp. NPDC093558
GGGGGGAGAAACCGGCACCCCCCCCCCGGCCCCCTCCCGCCCGGCACGGGGGCCCCCACGGCGGACTCGACGTTCACCTGGCATCTCCAAGGAGGCCCAGGGCTTCAGCCCTGGGAGGAATGGGTCCTTGATTCGTAGGCGCGGAGTGCCGGAGCTCGTTTCGTTGCCGGTCGGCGCGCACTGTCAGTGCCTCCTGTTAGCTTGCCGGTTGTGAAGATCGTCATGCAGGTCAAGCTCCTGCCGTCGCCTGAGCAGGCGCCGGCTCTGGGGGCTACCCTGCGTGCGTGCAACCGGGCTGCCGACGCGGTGTCGGTCACGGCGTTCGAGAACCGGGTCTTCTCCCGCAATGACCTGCAGAAGCTGGTGTACGGCGCGGTCAAGGCGGAGTTCGGCCTCTCGGCCCAGCCCGCGGTGCGGGTGGTCAAGAAGGTCGTCGACGCCTACGCCGCGCTGAGGGCCAACATCCGGGCCGGCAATCTCGGCAGACCGGGCTCCAAGCGTCGGGCCAAGGCACAGTCCAAGCCGGTCTCCTTCCGCGAGAACGCCGCCCAGCCGTTCGACGACCGGTGCCTGTCCTGGCAGTACGACGCGAGGGCGGTGTCGATCTGGACCACCGCCGGCCGGATGAAGAACCTGGCCTTCGCCTGCTCGCCCGAGGCGTTGAAGACCCTCCGGCTGTACCGCAAGGGCGAGAGCGACCTGGTCGAGCGCGACGGGATGTTCTTTCTGATCGCGGTATGCGAGGTCCCCGCCGCACCGGTGGCCGAGCCCACCGGATGGCTCGGGGTGGACCTGGGGATCGTCAACATCGCCACGGTGGACGGCATGAAGCCGATGACCGGGCGCGGGCTGAACCGCCACCGAAAGCGCCAGCTCGACCTGCGCAGGAAGCTCCAGGCCAAGGGCACCAAGTCCGCCAAACGCCTGCTGAAGAAGCGCAACCGCACCGAAGCGCGGCACGCTGCCAACACCAACCACATCATCGCGAAGACGATCGTGACCGAGGCTGAACGCACCGGGAAGGGGATCGCGCTCGAAGACCTGAGCGGGATCCGTGACCGGGCACGGCTGCGCAAGCCCCAACAGGTCACGCTCCACTCCTGGGCATTCCACCAGCTCGGGTCCTTCCTCGCGTACAAGGCGCAGCGCGCCGGGGTGGCGCTCGTCCACGTGGACCCGGCGTACACCTCGCAGACCTGCGCCGACTGCCATCACATCGACAAGAGGAACCGGGTCAGCCAGGCCCTGTTCGTCTGCCGGTCCTGCGGGGTTGTTGCCCACGCCGACCGGAACGCTTCCCGCAACATCGCCCGCAAGGGCGAAGCCGCGTGGAGAGCGGGGCGTGAGTCACGCGTCCCAGCCACCCCATAGGTGGCTCAGACGTGGGAGGCCACGCGACAGCCAGCCGCGCCCTACCCACAAGCCCGGTCCCTTCAGGGTTGGGTCAAGTTGACGCTCAGCTGCGGAAGGGGCGGATCTCGATCACGCCGTGCTCGGCCACGGGGTGGCGGGAGGCGATGTCGATCGCCTCCTTGAGGTCGGCGCAGTCGATGATGTCGTAACCCGCGATGACCTCCTTGGTCTCGGCGAACGGCCCGTCGCCGAGCACGACCTCGCCGCCGCGCAGACGGACGGTGGTGGCGGCGTGGTACGGGCTCAGCTCGTCGCCGTGCAGGCGGATGCCGGCCGCGTCGAGGTCGTCGGCCCAGGGCATCGGCTCGTCGGGCTCGACCGGCTTCTGCGGCTCGCCGTCGTAGGCGGCCTTGTCGACGCAGACGAAGAGCATGAACTTCATGGCTCCAACTCTCGGTTGACGGAAGCGCGGCGACCCGATTCTAGGGCGGAACCGGCACCGGCCGCCCGGTGATCACACCGGACGACCGGAACGGATCGTCCGTCACCGCATCGCCACGACGAACAGCGGATGCGGTTCTGGACAGGGTCGGACGTGGATCAGCTCAGGCCCTTGGCGGCGAGCTCGCGCACCACCGTCCAGGCGGCGGAGCCGAACTCGGCGACCGCCTTGCGGTTCACGTTCTTGATCGTGTCGCAGGCCTGGTGGAAGCACGGGTCGTTCTCCTGGCCCGCCGTGCCGCCGTACTTCTTGGCCTGGTCCGCGGTCTTGACCTCGGCCGCGCCGCCGAACAGGCCGCCGGTCGGGACGCCCGCGTTCATCAGCGGGCCGTAGTCGGAGTCGCCGTCGAACGTGGTGGGCGGGTGCGGATCGGTGGCCATGCCGCGCGCGGCGAACGCGTCGGTGAACAGCTTGGCGATCTTGTCCGATCCGGCCGGTCCGCTGCCGTCGAAGACGTAGCGGGTGTAGTTCGGCGAGCCGACCGAGTCGAGGTGGATGGCGGCGAAGATCTTGGCCACCTCGGCCGGGCCGATCGTGTTGACGTAGTAGTACGAGCCCTGGAGCCCGACCGCGCCGGTGGCGTCGCGGAACGCCCGGGTCTCCTCGGCACCGAAGAACGCGAAGCGGACCTTGTAGTGCGGCGGCACGTGCAGGCGCGCGAGCTGGCGCGCGATCTCCAGGGCCGTCGCCACGCCGGTGCCGTTCTCGTTGATCCCGGGGCCGCTGGGCAGGGCGTCGAGCTCGGCGTGCACGAGCAGGACGTGGTTCGGGTCGCCGCCGCGGGTCTCCGCGATGATGCTGCGGGTCTGCGCGGTGGGGTTCTGCTCGGTGCTGGTCACGAGGTGGACGGTCGCGCCGGTGCCCGACTTCGCCGCCTGGTAGAGCGCGAGGCCGTCGGCGTAGGCGAGGCCCACCACGGGGATGGTCGTGGGCTCGCCGATCGTGCCGGTCAGTGCCCCGTCACGGCCGGGCTGGCCCTCGTTGAACAGCATCACCGCCTGGTAGCCGGCCGCCTGCGCGTTCTTCGTCTTCGGGCCGAAGCCGCAGCCGCCGCGCTG
>NZ_JBFBDY010000717.1:0-2902 GCF_040683475.1 Kitasatospora sp. NPDC093558
CGAGGTCGCCCGAGGCGTCGGCCTCGCCGGTGGCCAGCAGCCGGGTGCCGCCGAGGGCGGTGAGGCGCTCGTCGATGAGGGTGGGGATGCGCTGGTAGGTGGCGGCGTAGGTCCGGTCGCCGATGCCGAGCACCGCGTACTCGACGCCCTCGGCCGGCGCGCCCTCGGCCTCGTGCAGCCACCGGACGAAGCGGGCCGCGTCGTCCGTCGGCTGTCCGTTGTACGAGGCGGCGGTGATCACCACGGGACGGCCGGCGGGCAGCCCGTCCGCGTAGGCGTCCAGCGGGGCGATCTCGGTCTCGCAGCCCAGTTCCCCGGCGGCCTCGGCCAGTTGCCGGGTGAAGTCGCGCGAGGCACCGTAGTTGGAACCGTGCAGGAACAGCACCGCGGTGCCCTGGCGGACGCGGCCGGGCAGTTCGGCGGCGCGCGCCGGAGCCTCCGCCGTCACCGGCGGCTTGGGCGTGCGCGGGGCAAGCTTGAGCGTGAACCCGTCCGGCTTGATCGTGAGCATCTGCTTGATCGTCAGCCGGTGGTCGGCGTGGTCGATCAGCCGGTAGCGGTGCACCAGCATGCCGAGCAGCATCGTCGCCTCGTGCAGCGCGAACTGCCGTCCGATGCAGGCGCGTTCGCCGGTGCCGAAGGGCTTGAAGGCGTGCGGCGAGCGGGCCTCCTCCAGCTCCGGGTCGAAGCGGGACGGGTCGAACAGCTCGGGGTTGTCGCCCCAGGCCGGGTCGCGGTGCAGCATCGTCGTCGCGACCATGACCGTCTCCCCGGCGCGCAGCGGGATCCGGCCGCCGAGCAGGGTGTCCTCGCGGGCCTCGCGGCTGAACGCGGGCGCCGTCGGCCACAGCCGCAACGCCTCGTTGAGCACCTGGCGGGTGTAGCGCAGGCGCCCGACGTCCTCGTACGACGGCTCGGGGTCGGCCTGGTCCCCCCACAGCGCGTCCACCTCGCGCTGCACCTCGCGCAGCACCGCCGGGTGCTTGGCGAGGTAGTACAGCGCGAAGGACAGCGCGCCCGAGGTGGTCTCGTGTCCGGCTATCAGGAAGGTGATCACCTGGTTGCGGATGTTCTCGGCGTCCAGTCTGCTGCCGTCACCGGGGTGGACGGCGCCGAGCATCAGGCCGAGCAGGTCCTCGGCCTCCGCGTCCTGCCCGCCCGTTCCGGCGGCCGCGACGCGAGCGGCTATCACCTCGTCCACGACCCGGGCGAGGTACGCGGCGTCCTCCCGAAACGCCGCGTCGCGCTCGCTGTGGTCGAGCTCGGGGTCGCGCGACAGCTTGGCCATCGCCCACTCCAGGCACTGCACCATCGCCTCGACGAACGGGTGCGGCTCGTCGCGCCCGAAGGAGCCGAAGTCGAAGCCGAAGCCGGCCAGGCCGATGGTGTCCAGGGTCATCCTGGTCATGTCGCCCGGCACGTCCACCGGCTGCCCGGCGGCCGCCGCGGCGTCCCACGCGTCGATCAGGCGGCGCGCCACCCGGAGCATCACCGGATGGTAGGTGCGCATCGAGCCGAGCGCGAACGCGGGCATCAGGATGTCGTGCGCGCGGGCCCAGTTGGGCTCGTCGTTGTAGGCGGTGAACAGGCCGTCGCCGGTGAACTCGCGGACGTTCACCAGGCCCGGGCCGACGGACTTGGTGAAGCGCTCCTCGTCGGCCAGCTCCTCGACCAGGTCCAGGCCGCTGACCATCAGGAGGTCCAGCCCGTGCACGCGCTGGACGTACGCCGGGCCGTGCTCGCGCATCAGCTCCATCACGCGCACGACGGGCGCGGCGATCGGCGGCATCGCGGAGACGTCGACGAGCGGGACGGCCTCCGCGGCGGCCGAGGGGAGGCGCACGGCGGCGGCCTTCGGGGTCTGCGGGACATCGGCCCGGGTCTCGGGCAGGGTGTCGGTCATGCGTGATTCACCTTCCGTCAGAGGGGGGTGTGTCGACGTCTTCCACTGTGCGCCGGGCACCCGCCGTGCCCAGCCCCGTCGACTACATGATTGTGTAGTACCCGGTGGCACCCAACTCTTGCCCACGTGCCGTCAGATCTGCCGAAGGAGGCATCGCGTGTACCCCACCGACAGCGCGATCGTCTGGCGCAACCGCACGCTGCGCCTGCTGGACCACGTACCGATGCCGATGGCCGTGTGCGAGTACGCGGGCCGGATCCTCATCGTCAACCGTGCCATGGCCGCCGAGTTCGGCCTGCTCACCGGGCAGCTGCACCACCGCAAGATCCTGGAGTTCTTCACCCTCCGGGGCAGCGCCGCCGAAACCCTCCCCGCCCTCGCCGAGGCCGTCCGCAAGCACCGGCGCTCGCAGTACGCCGTCGGCGTCTCGTGGACGGCCGGCGACGGCACCGAGCGGCAGGGCGAGATGGACGTCGCCCTGGTCAGCGACACCCCCGAGCAGACGCCGAACCTGCTGCTCGCGCTGCGCGCCTTCGCCGACCCGCCCGCCGGGCCGCCGGCCGAGGAACCCGCGCCCGCCGAGCCGCGCACCGAGGTGAGCGCCACCGAGGCCCGGATCCTGGCCGCCGCCGCACGGGGTGCGACCACCGCGCAGATCGCCCGGGAAATCGGCCTCACGAGGGACGGCGTCAACTACCACCTCACCCGCCTCTCCCGCCGCTGGCACGTCCCCAACCGCACGGCCCTCGTCGCGCGCGCCTACACGTACGGCGTCCTCGCGCCGGACGCGTGGCCGCCGGAGCCGGCCTGAGCGGCCCTGAGCCGGCCTGAGCCGGCGGCTCCGGCGGCCGGTCAACGGCTCGAAGCGCCACACCCGAGCGCGCGCCGCGCAGCGCGCCGCGAGCGCCCACCGCGCCGGGCCGGTGCCCGCATCCTCAAGCCGCGAGCCCCCGGCCGGCGCGGCCTCAAGACCCGAGCCACCGCCCTGGCCGGCGCGGC
>NZ_JBFBDY010000718.1:0-2894 GCF_040683475.1 Kitasatospora sp. NPDC093558
CCGACGACGCCGGACTTGGTCGGCTGGGGCGGAGTGTCTCGGCGGTTGAAGGCGCTGCGCTCGCCCCAGGACTGCAGGGGCCCGGCAAGGCGCAGCACGAGGACCGCCTGGGCCTGCTCCTGGGCCGGAGCCGGCTCGGAGGTGGGGTCGGCGGGCATCAGTTGCTGTTCACCCGCTCGGTGAGGGCGGTGCGCAGGCCGTCGCGCAGCTCGGCGAAGGTGCGGTTCTTGCCGAATGCCTGCGCCAGTTTCTGCGCGGTGTCGTCGGTGTCGTCGCCGAGGGTGTGACAGACGGCGATGTAGGGCGGGGTGTCGCCCCACTGGTCGGTGGCGATGGCGAACTCGGTGGCGAGGCGGCGTGCGGACTCGGCGACGATGCCTCGGCTGGCCGGAACGGGGTTCTCGTAGGCGGAGACGAGGTTGACGGGCTGGTCGGTGCGGACGACGACGGCGACGAGGCTGGGGCGGGTGCGGTGGGCGAAGGAGTTGCCGTAGCCGGTGGGCATGGAGCGGGCGAAGGAGTCGACGAAGAGGTCGACGGCGTCGATGGTGGCCTTGCCGTCGCCGAGGTTGTCGTGCAGCTGGTGGAGGCCGACGGTGGCGTAGCGGTAGAGGGTGGCGGAGTTGAAGCCGATGGTGCCGATCATGCCGGCGCCGGTCTCGTCGGCGCTGTTCTCGTCGTCGACGGCCGTGTAGTAGTCGAATTCGAGTTCGGTGGCATGGGTGGAGATGGCGTGGGCGACCTGGGTGGCGGCGTCGACGTTCAGGCCGGGGATGTCGGCGACCATGCGGCCGAAGAGGGCGACGTCGGCGGGGTGTCCGGTCTGCAGCTGCTCGCGCACCGGCAGGGTCTTGACGGCTTCGTCGAGGGCCTTGGCTTCGAGGGTGGCGAGGTCGGTGGCGTTGTCGGCAACGAGGTCGACGATTGTGTCGAGCTGGCGGCGTCCGTAGAAGAGGAGGTAGGCGGTGTCGCCTTCTTTCTTGCCGGCGGAGATGCCGGTGGACTTGATCAGGGCGCCGGCGATCCGCTGGGCGTCCTCGGCTGCGATGCCTGTTCGCTCGACAATGGCTTTGGCGAGCTGGGCGGCGATCCGCTTGGTGCGGGTGGCGAGGTCCTGCGGGTCGCGGCTTTCGGCGAAGTGGATGCGGGTGGCGCGCTTCCAGGCCTGGGAGGAGACGCGGGATCGGCGTTTGCCCCCGAAGTAGGCCTCCTTGGGGTTGCCGTTGTCGTCCCGGTTGAGGTTGGCCGGCGGGACGGTCTGCAGGATGTGCACGTCGATGTACAGGCGGTCGGTCATGCGCTTCTCCCTCGGGGTTGGTGGTTCCTGTGGTGGTTGTGCCGGGGTTGCGGGTCTTCGCAGGTGCCGTCAGTCGGCGGGGGCCTTGTCCTTCCACGCCTGGTAGCCGATGGCCCACTTGAGGCGGACCTGCGGGCGCCGATCGGTGCTGTGCCAGGCCTGGATGTCGGCCATCAGGTGGTTGTAGTCCAGCGGCTGCCCGACGGTGCGCAGCTGGGTGATCAGGCCGCGCAGGTGGACCAGCAGCGCGGGCACGCTGGTGGCGCTCGCGAGCTGGGCGACACGGGTGTCGAGTGCCTCCTCGCTGAACTTGCCGCTGCGGCGCAGGGCCCGCAGCGCCTCACCGAGCTTGATGCCGCGGCGGTGCATCGGCTTGGACTGGCTCTGCTGGTGGAGGCCGTAGAGGGCCAGGGCGGCGTGCTCGGCCTTCTGTTCGTCGGAGACCTCATCGCGCAGCGCGAGGATGTCGTTGACCTCGCAGCTGTAGAGCGGCCACATCTTGGGGCTGTCCATGACGGGCCGTCCCAGACCCGAGCGCATGGCGGCGAGGTCCTCGCCGGGTGGCCGGAGAGGCTGCTTGGTGCGGTGGTTGGTGCGCCAGTTGTGGTCGGGGCCGGTGAACTCGTCCCAGTACCGGCGCCGCTTGGCGGCGGCCGTCTGCTCAGTCGTCAAGGTCCGCTCCAGGGTCGGATTCGGTTTCGGAGTCGGGGGTGGTGGCCGTCTCGGCTGCCCAGGCGGCGGCTGCTTCCCGCAGGGCGTCGGCGTACCTGGGGAGGATCTCGTTGAGCTGGTGGCGGAAGTTGGCGCCCGCCGTGCCAAGCCGGTAGGAGAGCGTCTTGCCTGCTTTGCCGGGCTGGTCGAGCGTGCGGCCGCCGAAGGTTCCGGCGGGTGCGGCCAGCAGGAGCGTGTTCGCCGCCTCCCGCGCGTGGCGGTGGGCGACTTCCTCCCAGGCCAGCCGGCCCTTCTCCAGGACGTCCTCGTCGGCGCCGGCGTCGCGGACGCCGGCGAGCAGGCGGCGGACCAGGGGGTCGAGGGCGTGCAGGAGGAGTTCGCCGGGGCGCTGGCCCTTGTCCCAGGGGATGGGGTCGGTTCCGGCGGCCCGGCGCAGGTCGGCGGAGAGGTTGTTGACTGCCTTCGCGAGGAGTTCCGCCTGCTCGATGACGTCCAGGAGGAGCTGGTGGGCCTCGCTGTCCTGGTGGAGGGCGAGCAGCGGAAGGGGGATGGCGTCGTGGATGACGTCCTCGACGATGGCCGACTGGGTGCCGTAGACCATGCCGAAGGTCTCGACCTGCAGCCGGTAGTCGGCGGGAAGTTGGCCGGTCTCCCGCAGGGCGCTGATCTGGTCGAGCAGGATGCTGGTCTCGAAGCCGTCGGTGCTCTGCCGCGTCGGGGCGAGGAGGGCGTCCAGGCCGCGCCAGGCGGCCTTGCCCTGGGTGTGGCGGCGCGGCCTGCGTTCGGGCAGCGCCGAGGCGGCCTTCTTGGCGGGAGCCGTGAAGATCCACGCGGTGTGCGGTTCCAGTTCGGACATGGGCGTGAGCCGGTCGCCGGCGCTGATGACCACCCGGGAGACCTTCGGCTCGCCGCCCTCGTCCAGGTG
>NZ_JBFBDY010000719.1:0-2890 GCF_040683475.1 Kitasatospora sp. NPDC093558
GTCGACCCCGCCGGGCCCGGTGACGTCGATGTGGACGTCGCCGATGCCGGCCTTGGCCGCCGCCTCCAGCCGGGCCGCCGGGCCGCCGAGGACGACGACCTTGGCGGCCCCGGCGAGCTGGGCGAGGGCCGCGGCGGCGAGGCCGACCGGGCCGCTGCCCTGGACGATGACGGTCTCCCCGACGCGCACCGGGCGGCGCTCGTACAGGGCGTGGACGACGGTGGGGCCCGCGCAGGCGAGGGACATCGCGGCGAGCGGGTCGGTGCCGTCGGCGAGCTTGACGACGGTGGTGCCGCGCTCCAGGACGATGTGGTCGGCCCAGGAGCCGGAGAGCGGTTCGCCGCCGTCGAGCGGGCGGTTGACGCCGTAGGTGCGGCGGTTCTCGCACAGGGTGGGCTCGCGGTGGAGCCGGCACGGCACGCAGGTGCCGCAGGCGATGGAGGAGGCCCACATGACGGTGTCGCCGACGGCGAGCGGCCGCCCGGCGGCGTCCCGCGCGTCCTCGGAACCATCGGAACCATCGGAGCCGAGCGAGTGGACGGTCCCGAGGCCCTCGTGGCCGAGGACGATCGGGGTGGGGATGGCGAGGTGGCCCTGCTGGAGGTGCAGGTCGGTGCCGCAGACGCCGCCGTGGCTGCACGCGACGATCAGGCCGCCGTCCGGCGCGGCGGGCAGGTCGAACTCCCGAAGCTGGAGCGGCTGCCCGAACTCCTCCAGAACAACGGCGCGGGCGCGGGCGGTCATGCCGCCGCTCCCTGGAGGGCGTCGAGGAAGGTGGTGTCGAGGACGCGCAGCGGCTCGGTGTCGCGGCAGACCAGGTGGTCGGGGCGCGGCCGGCCGCTCCAACTGGGCAGGTTGGCCGAGTCGTTGTAGGTCATGATGAGTAGCCGGCGGGCGAACGGCGACATGTTGGGGCCGGAGCCGTGGACGATCTCGGGGGAGAAGAAGACGACCGAGCCGGCCGGGCCCTTGGGGCTGACCATGCCGCGCCGGGTGACGAGTTCGGTGAGCTGGTCGTTGGTGAGCGCGATGTCCTCGGGGTCGAGGTGCTGCTCGGACTTGGCGACGGCCTTGCGGCCCTGCTGGACGAGGCCGGAGCGGTGCGAGCCGGGCAGGAAGATGACCGGGCCGTTGAACTCGTCGACGTCGTCGAGGAAGACGGCGACGTTGACCTGGAGCGGGGCGGGGAGGTTGTCGGCGATCCGCCAGGCCGCGTAGTCCTGGTGCCAGGACCACTTCTCGCCGCCGAGGGCCGGCTTGGCGTTGATCTTGAACTGGTAGATGTAGAGGTCGTCGGAGAGCAGCCGGCGGGCCGCGCCGAGCATGCGCGGGTCGCGGATCAGGCCGGCGTACTCGGGCTGGCGCTGGTGGGAGGCGTAGACCGCACGGACGCGGTCGCTGCCCTCCTCGGGGACGAGCTGCGGGCCGGGGACCTCGCAGTCGCGCTCGAAGGCCTCGCGCAGGCTCGCGACCTCGGCGGCGTCGAGGGCGGTGTCGAGCACGAGGAAGCCGTCCTCGTGGTAGCGGGTGATCTGTTCCTGGCTGAGGGGCATGGTGGGTGTCCTTCCTGGATAAGCGAGTTGGGGCCCGGTCAGGACCAGTAGACGAGCGATCCGCCGGCCGTCACGCCCATGAAGAACGAGATCGCGACCCGGCGTCCCGGGCCCTCGTTGCCGCGTACCGCGTGGAAGTTGCGGGGGTCGAACAGCACCGCGTCGCCGGCCTCGGGGCGCACCAGGACGCTGGGCTCGTGCTCGGCGATCTCCTCGGCGTAGCCGTAGCCGTCGCGCCACCGCTCGTCCCCGGGCAGCCAGCGGCGGCGGAAGATCTTGGTGGCGCCGCCGCCCTCGGGCATCGACAGGTACCAGTTGAAGCCGAGCTGGGCGATGACGGGCTCGTCGAGGGCGCCGGGCAGCTCGCGGGCGATCTCGTCCCAGTGCATCTTCATGCCGCCGGTGGTCTCGCGGATCATGCCCGCGAACATCCGCCGGCCGCCGGAGCGCGCCGGGGTCATCGGGCCGTCCCAGGCCCGGCGGATCCGGTCCACCGCGAGGTCGAGCGGGTCGGCGCCGTCGAGCAGGGTGGAGCGGTGGTGCTCGGACTGCTCGGCGTCGCGCCAGTAGGCCGCGCCGAGGCCGAAGGCGTCGTAGTGGTCGTAGGCGGCGGGGCCGAGCTTGGGGATCCGGGGGACGACGATCTCCTCGTCGTACGAGCCCATCGGGCAGGTGTCGAGGCCGTGCAGGACGCTCGCGCACTCCTGCGGGCTGCCGAAGCCCTTGATGCGGACGGCGCCGACCGTACCGGCGGCGAGGCGGACGAGGTGGTCGCGGGTGAGCGCGGCGGCGCCGTCGACGGTCTCGGCGTCGAAGAGCACGTAGATCGGGGTCTGGTTGCTGCTGACGTTGCCCGGCTGGGCCGGTGCGATGGTTGCCACGGGTGCTCCAGGTTGTCTGTGTGAGGAGGAAGGTTCCCGCCTCGGGTGGCCCCTCGGGCTCGACGGTACGAGCGGCGAGTCCGCCGGCTGCACCCCTAACCGCCCCTAATCCGGGGTGAGTTGTCCGTCAGGGGTGTTCAGTGGTGTTCGCATTCAGGACGCCGCGACGAGGTCGCCGCGCAGGAGGCCGTTGCCGGCCGGGACGTCGGCCGGGTCGCTGCCCTGGTGGACGATCCGGTTGCCGGCGTCGACGAACAGGACGCGCGGGCGCAGCTCCTTGGCCTCGGCGTCGGTGACGGAGGCGTAGGCGATGATGATGACGAGGTCGCCGGGGCTGATGAGGCGGGCGGCGGCGCCGTTTATGCCGATGACGCCGGTGCCGCGGGGGCCTTCGATGACGTAGGTGGACAGGCGGTTGCCGTTGTCGATGTCGACGATGTCGACCTTCTCGCCGGG
>NZ_JBFBDY010000720.1:0-2880 GCF_040683475.1 Kitasatospora sp. NPDC093558
ACCGTGACGGCGGCGAGCACGGCGGGCAGCGCGAAGGCGGCGGGGAGCATCACGCGCCGGTCGCCGGTCCGGGCGAGCAGGCGGGGGAGCAGCAGCGCGGCGAGCATCGACCCGGCGCCGTACGCGCCGAGGGCGAGCGAGACGGCGCCCGCCGGGCGGTGGAAGTGGTCGCGGACGACGACGACGGTGTTGACGAAGACGATCGCGCCCGCCGCCGCGACGGCGAGGTCGAGCGCGAGCAGGGCGCGCAGCCGCGGGGTCGCCCAGAAGAGGCGGGAGCCGAAAACGGCCTTGGCGTAGGCGCCGCCGGTGCGCTCGACCGGGGCCGGTTTCGGCAGGGCGGCGGAGACGACGAGGGCGGCGGAGGCGAGGAAGCCGGCCGTGGTGCCGGCGAACAGCCAGTGGTACGGGACGACCGTGAGGAGCAGGGCGGCGAGCGCCGGGCTGAACAGGGACTCCAGGTCGTAGGCGAGCCGGGACATCGACAGGGCCTGCGTGTAGTCGCGTTCGGCGGGCAGGAGGTCCGGGATGGTGGCCTGGAAGGTCGGGGTGAACGCCGCCGAGGCCGCCTGGAGCAGGAAGATCAGCAGGTAGACCTCCCACACCTGGGTGACGAACGGCAGGGTGAGCGCGACCCCGGCCCGGGTGAGGTCCATGGCGGCCATCAGGGCCCGCCGGGGTATCCGCCCGGCCATCGCGCCGGCCAGCGGGGCGATCGTGACGTAGGCGACCATCTTGATCGCGAGCGCGGTGCCGAGCACCGCCGAGGCGTCGGCGCCGGCGAGGTCGTACGCGAGCAGCGACAGCGCGACGGTGGCCAGGCCGGTGCCGACGAGCGCGACGACCTGCGCGGTGAACAGGTGGCGGTAGGGGCGGTGGCGCAGCACGGAGAGCATGAGGGGCCGTCCCGGTGGTCAGGGGGCGGTGGGCGACGTGCTCATGATAGTCAATGCGTGCGTACGTGTGCACATGTCGGTGGGACGGGAGCCCGGTCGGGCCCCACGAGGGCGTCAGTCGTGCGGCGGCAGGTGCCGGATCTGGTGGTCGGCGACGTTCATCGCCTCGTCGACGAGCCGCCGCAGGTGGCCGTGGCGCAGCGAGTAGACGACCCGGCGGCCGTCGCGCCGGGTGGTGACGAGGCCGGAGAGCCGGAGCTTGGCCAGGTGCTGGCTGACGGAGGGGCGGGCGGCCCCGGTGACCTCGGTCAGCGTGGTGACGTCGGCCTCGCCCTCGCCGAGCCGCTCCAGGAGGGCGAGGCGGGTGCGGTCGGCCAGCAGCGCGAGGATCGTGGCGGCGACGTCGAGCCGCTCCTCGGCGCGCTGGTGCGAGTGATGTGCATCTGCCAGCTCGGTGCCACTGCTCATCCGGCCATCGTAGGCCGTCGGGTGCCCGTGGATGTGCTCGGGTGCGCACTCATGGTGAGTTGCCCGGAATCCGGGCCGGGTCGCTCCCCCTCGTATACCGTGCTGGGGTATATGATCCCGGACCGTCCGGCAGGAAGCCGGGGAGCCCGGGGGAAGGCGAATCACCACATGCACGCGATCCTGCACGCCCTGTCCATCGCCGGTTCGATGACCTGGGAGATCACCTGGGCCCTGGTGCTCGGCTTCCTGCTGTCCGCCGTCGTCCAGGCCGTCGTGCACAAGGCGACGATCGTCCGGCTGCTCGGCGACGACCGGCCGCGCACGCTGGCCGTCGCGTCCGTCCTGGGGGCGGCGTCGTCCTCGTGCTCGTACGCGGCGGTCGCGCTGGCCAGGTCGCTGTTCCGCAAGGGGGCGGACTTCACGGCGGCGATGGCCTTCGAGATCGCCTCGACCAACCTGGTCGTCGAACTCGGCGTGATCCTGGCCCTGTTGCTGGGCTGGCAGTTCACGGCGGCGGAGTTCGTGGGCGGCCCGGTGATGATCCTGCTGCTCGCGCTGCTGTTCCGGCTGTTCCTGCGGGACCGCCTGCTGCGCGAGGCGCGCGAGCAGGCGGAGCACGGCCGGGCCGGCTCGATGGAGGGGCACGCGGCGATGGACATGTCCGTGCGGGGCGAGGGGTCGTTCGCGAAGCGGCTGCTCTCGCGCGAGGGCGTCACGTCCGTCTCGCACGTGTTCGTGATGGAGTGGGCGGCCATCCTGAAGGACCTCGTGATCGGCCTGCTGATCGCCGGGGCGATCGCCGCGTGGGTGCCGGACGGCTTCTGGCAGGCGTTCTTCTTCGCCGACCACCCGCTCGCGAGCAAGCTGTGGGGGCCGCTGGTCGGCCCGCTGGTCGCGGTCGCGTCGTTCGTCTGCTCGATCGGGAACGTGCCGCTCGCCGTGGTGCTGTGGAAGGGCGGGATCAGCTTCGGCGGCGTGGTGTCCTTCATCTTCGCGGACCTGCTGATCCTGCCGATCCTCAACATCTACCGGAAGTACTACGGCGGCCGGATGGCGCTGTTCCTGTTCGGCACCTTCTACGCGGCGATGGTCGTCGCCGGGTACGTGGTCGAATTCGCCTTCGGCGGGCTCGGGCTGGTGCCGGACCAGCGGACGGCGGAGATCCCGATGGCGGGCGTCGAGTGGAACTACACGACGTGGCTGAACATCGCCTTCCTGGTGCTGGCGGCGGTGCTCGTGATCCGCTTCTTCCGGACCGGCGGGACGGCGATGCTCCGCATGATGGGCGGCTCGCCGGACGCCGGGCACGGGGAGAGCTACCAAGGCCACGACGGTCACGGGGAGCACGGCAACCACGGCCACGACCACGGGCAGCACGACCACGGCCACCACGGCCACCACTGACTCGGCGCGCCGAGCCGGGCGGACTCTGCCACGCTGAGGAGGGCAGCTACCTCGACCGAGGAGGCCCGCACCCATGTCAGCGCAGAATCCGGGGCCGGCCGAACGGCGGGCC
>NZ_JBFBDY010000721.1:0-2872 GCF_040683475.1 Kitasatospora sp. NPDC093558
GCGCCCTGGTCGCGACCTTCGTCGCGAGCTGGGCGCTGTTCACCGTGACCGGCGTGCTGAAGGACGCCGGCTCGGTGTCGCCGAAGGCGATCGTCGCGATCTCGCTCGGCGGCTTCCTGATCACCGCGGTGCTGCCGGCGCTGTGGGGGCGCTACCGGGCGCAGCGCCGCGCGCTCCTGGACGCGCTGCGCGAGCGCAACGACCAGCTGGTGCGCGAGCGCGTCATGGTGGTGCACCAGGCGCGGCTGCGCGAGCGGCACCGGATCGCCCAGGACATGCACGACAGCCTGGGCCACCAGCTCGCGCTGATCTCGGTGCACTCGGGCGCGCTGGAGGTGGACCGCACGCTCACCGACCGGCAGCGCGAGGCGGTCGGCGTGCTGCGGCAGGCGGCGGTGGCAGCGATGCGCGAGCTGCGCGAGGTGGTCGGCGTCCTGCACGACGAGTCGACGGCGGTGCCGCCGGCGCCGGTCGCCGCGGGGGCGTCCGGCGGCCGGGGCGGGGTGGACGGGATCGCGGAGCTCGTCGAGTCCTCGCGCGCCGCCGGGGCGGAGGTGTCCTTCCGGAAGGAAGGGGAGAAGCGTCCGCTGCCCGCCGCCGTCGATCACGCGGCGTACCGGATCGCGCAGGAGGCGCTCACCAACGCGCACAAACACGCCCCCGGCGCACCGATCGCGGTCGCGCTCCGGTACGAGCCGGACGCGCTGGTCGTCGAGGTCACCAACCCCCGCGCGCCGGAGCTGGTGGGCGCGCGCGCCGGGTCGGCGCAGGTGGTCAGCGGCGGGCAGGGGCTCACCGGCCTGCGGGAGCGCGCGCGGCTGGCCGGCGGCATGGTGCACGCCGGGGCGACGCCCGACCAGGGCTTCCGGCTCGCGGCGATGCTCCCGTACGAGGGGGCCGCGGACGGCGCGGGCGCGGACAAGGCGGACGGGATCGAGGACTGGGTGCTCCAGGGCCTGCCCGCCGCCGAGGAGACCGGCCGTCGGCGCAGCCCGGCGCTGGGGTGCGCGGTCGGCGTGGTGGGCGTCGGGCTCACCCTGCTCGGACTGCTCGTGTGGGGCCTGTGGGTCTTCATCCAGGCCAGCGACGACGCGACCGTGAAGAAGGACGTCTACGACGGGGTCCAGGTCGGCCAGTCCGAGTCGGACGTGCTCGGCCGGCTGCCGCGCGGGACCGCCTGGCTGACCGAGGGCTTCGACAAGGGCGGGCCGCCCGCGCCGCAGGGCGCGCACTGCGTGTACTTCCAGGCCGAGGACTCGAAGGAGAAGTTCGGCGACGACAACGCGGTGCGGTTCTGCTTCAAGGACGGGGCCTTGGTGGACAAGGCGCACTACCTGGTGAACCAGTGACCGGGCTGGTCGAGGGGCCCGCGGGGCGGGATGTGAGGATGGTGCTGCTGCCGATTCAGCACCGTTGAGGGGATGACCAGCGTGATCCGAGTCCTCGTCGCCGACGACGAGCCGCTCATCCGGGCCGGGATCAGGATGATCCTCGCCTCCGCCGACGACATCGAGGTGGTCGCGGAGGCCGCCGACGGACGGCGCGCGCTGGAGCTCGCGCGGGCGCACCGGGTGGACGTGGTGCTCCTCGACATCCAGATGCCGGTCATGGACGGCCTGACGGCACTCGGGGAGCTCTCGAAGGCCGCACCCGGCGCGCGGGCCTTGATCCTCACCACCTTCGGTGAGCGCGAGAACGTCCTGCGCGCCGTGACCGAGGGGGGTGCGGGCTTCCTGCTCAAGGACACCGCCCCGGCCGAGCTCATCCAGGCGGTGCGCGCCGCGGCGAGCGGCAACGCCTTCCTCTCACCCGCCGCGACCAGGCACATCGTCGATTCGCTGGCCTCCGGGCGCAGTGGCTCGGCCGCCGCCCGCAGCGCCGAGGCGCGGCGCCGGCTGGACGTGCTCACCGGCCGTGAGCTGGAGGTTCTCGCGCTGCTCGGCGAGGGGCTGTCCAACGCCGACGCCGGCGCGCGGATCCACATGAGCGAGGCGACGGTGAAGACCTACGTGAGCCGGATCCTGGCCAAGTTGGGCTGTGAGAACCGGGTGCAGGCGGCGCTGCTGGCGCGGGACGCGGAGCTCGACGGCCGCGGCTGAGCGTGTCCTCGCGGTCGCGGAGCGTGTCAGGTGTGACGCACATCACTGAACTGCCGCGCGGAGTCGGGAACTTCGGATTTTTTGGTGACGGTCCGTCAGTGAATCATGACGGACCGTCGATAGTGCGCGCGGTCTGATGAATGGACAGGTGTGACCGAGCGCACGGGAATTGAACATCTGATCTTGAAAATCCGATCAAATGCGGTCCAACTGGACGCCCCTTCTTGATCGATACCGCCGGTAACAGTCAACTGACCTGCGTACCCGAAGAATTGCTTGCCGAGCCGGCCGAACCGCCCCTAGCTTCATTGGCGGCGCAACGAGCGCCACCCGGGTTCACCCCGACGCACGGCCCGCCGACTGACCTCCGGCGCGAGGGCCGTGCCCGCCGACGCGACCGGCCGTACCCAGGCCGGTCCGATGTCGTCGGCGAGCGGAGGTGGCCGAGACGGCACGGCACGTCCGACACGTGCCCCGCCGTCCATCGAGTGAGGCGAGCGAACCGGACCGGCCCCGTCCAGGGCCTGGTTCCGCCTGCCTGCCCGGGGCTTGTCGAGAGGATCTACATGAATCCCCGTCACGAGACCGCCACTGCCACCGACTCCACGACCTCCACCCCCGCCCCCGCCAAGCGCAACCGCCGGCGGATCGGGATCGTCGCGGGTGCCGCCGTCGCGGCCCTGCCGGTTGCCGGCCTCGTCACGGCCACCTCGGCCTCCGCCGCGCCCACCTCGGCCTGGGACGCCGTCGCCCAGTGCGAGAGCGGCGGAACC
>NZ_JBFBDY010000722.1:0-2867 GCF_040683475.1 Kitasatospora sp. NPDC093558
GTCCGCGCCGCCGAGGCCGCGATGGTGCGGATCGGGCTGCTCCGGTCGGCCGTCGACCCCGGCGCCTACCCGGGCCGGCCCGGCCCGCCGCCCGGCCCCGGCTACCAGTACCCCCCGCAGCCCGGCTACCCGGCCCAGCCCGACTACCCGACCGGCTACGAGGACCTGGACGACGACGAGGAGCGCCCCGCCAACCGCAAGGCGCCCCTGCTGATCGGCTTCGCGCTGCTCCTGGTGCTGGCGGTCGGCGGCGGCCTGCTGATGGCGGTCAAGGGCGACGACAAGAAGGGCCAGGCCGCGCCCGCCCCGGCCGTCACCGCCACCGACCCGGCGTCGTCCGCCAACCCGCAGCCGGCCCCGGTGCCGAGCGGTTCGGCGGGCGCCCCGAGCACCGCCGCGACCGACCCGGCCTCGGCGAGCGCGACGCCCAGCCCGTCCGCGACCACCGCCGGGCCGAACGCCAAGGCCCAGGCGGGCGCGCTGGACGACCTGCTCACCCAGGGCGAGAGCGCGAAGGCCCCGATCGGCAGCGCGGTGGCGAAGGTGAGCAGCTGCCCGGCCAAGGCCGACATCGACAGCGCGGCGCAGGTGTTCGACAACGGCGCCAAGCAGCGCGACGAACTGCTGCGCAAGCTGGGCGCGTTGAGCGCCTCGGACGTCCCGGGCGGCGCGGACGCCGTCCAGTCGCTGAAGTCGGCCTGGCAGCTGTCGGCCGACATCGACCGGGCGTACGCGGCGTGGGCGCGCTCGGTGGCCAACCAGGGCTGCTCGGGCAGTGCCCCGACCACCGCCGACAAGAAGCACGCCGACGAGCTCAACCCCCAAGCGACGCAGGCGAAGAAGGACTTCGTCGGCAAGTGGAAGCCGATCGCCGACACGTTCGGCCTCACCGCGCGGACCCAGGACAGGATCTGAACCACTCGTGACCGGCCCGACGAACCGACCGCCCCGCCGCTCCGCCCTGCTGCGCGCCACCACGGTGGTCGGCGCGGCCGTACCGCTCTGCCTCGCGGGCTGGCTCGGCTGGCAGGCCGTCAGCCACGACTCGCCCGCCGGTGCGACGGCCGCGGCCGGCACGGCCGCCGCGAGCGCCACGCCCGGGGCGGCACCGCCGTCGACGCCCGCCACCACGGCACCCGCCCCCTCAACACCCGCCGCCACCACACCCGCAGCCCCCGCGACACCCGGGGACACACCACCCGCCGCCACCACGCCCGCCGCCGGAACCACCCTCACCGGCCGCACGATCCTGCTCGACCCCGGCCACAACCCCGGCAACACCGCGCACACCGCCGAGATCAACCGTCAGGTCGACATCGGCAACGCCCGCAAGGAGTGCGACACCACCGGCACCGACACCAACTCCGGCTACACCGAGGCCGACTACAGCCTGGACGTCTCCCGCCGCGCCCGCGCGATCCTCACCGCCCGCGGCGCCACCGTGGTGTTCACCCAGGACGGCGACCGCCCGTGGGGCCCGTGCATCGACGAGCGCGCCAAGGCCGCCGCCGACGCCCACGCCGACGTGGCGCTCTCGGTGCACGGGGACGGCGGTCCGGCGGGCGGCAGCGGGTTCCACGTGATCCTGCCCGCCAAGGTGGTCGCCGGGAAGGCCGACAACTCGGCGATCGTCGAACCGTCCCGCCGGCTGGGCCTCCTGCTGCGCGAGCAGTTCCGCGCCGCGACCGGCGAGCCGTACGCCGACTACACCGCGAGCGACGGCCTGGACACCCGCTCCGACCTGGGCGGCCTCAACCTCTCGACGGTCCCCAAGGTGTTCATCGAGTGCGGTAACATGCGCAACTCGGCGGACGCGAAGCGGATGACGGACCCTCAGTGGCGGCAGAAGGCGGCCCAGGGGATCGCCGACGCGCTGACGGCGTTCCTGACAGCGCGGAGCTGATCCCCACGGCGTTCCTGACGGCGCGGAGCTGATTCCCAGGGCGTTCGGGCTGCGCCGTTTGCAACGAATTCGACCCGTTCCCGGTCCCCGCTGTGCGCCGGTGGGGCGGTTGGCCCTAGGCTTCTGGTCCGTTCGGGGGTTCCCGGCCGGTCGGCGCGACCGGGCGGACCGCCGTCCACGAAACGTCAACGAGGGGAACGTAAGTGAATCTGCGCGCTCTCACCAGGGGAGACGCCGCCATCGCAGGCGCGGCCGTCCTGCTCTTCATCGCCTCCTTCCTGCCCTACCTGAGCTGGAACTGCTCCGGGGCGTACTGCGGGAACATCGACACGTCGCAGAACGCCTGGAGCACCGCGCTGTTCCCCGTCCTGCCGTCGATCTACCTGCTGGGCATCGCCGCCGCCGCGCTGATCCTGGTGCAGCGGTTCCAGGGCCCGGCCGCGGCCAACCGTCAGGTCCTCGGCCTGCGGCTGGACCAGTGGGGCATCGCCTTCGCGGTGGCCGCGCTCTGGACGTCCATCTGGGCGCTGGGCGGCGCCGGCACCGGTCCGAGCGTCAGCCACGGCTTCGGCGCCTGGCTCGGCCTCATCTCGCTGATCGTGCTCGCCGGCGCCGCCGCGGCCGGTCCGCTGGTGCCCGCGCTGAAGGCGCCGCTGGTGACCGACCGTCCGGCCGTCCCGTACCAGGGCGGCTACCCGATGCCGGGCCAGCCCGGTCAGCCGCAGCCCGGCCAGTACGGCTACCCGGTGCAGGGCCAGGACCCGAACCAGGCCCCGGCGTACGGCGCCCAGCCCGGCGGCTACGGCTACCCGGCCCCGGGTGCGCCCGGCCAGGTGGGCCAGCCCCAGCCCGGCCCGCAGGACATCACCCCGGCTCCGGTCGCCGCCCAGCCGGCGCCCGCCCCGGCCCCGCAGCCGGCCCCGGCGGCCGACTTCGCGCCGTTCTGGTTCGCCGTGCCGGCGCC
>NZ_JBFBDY010000723.1:0-2859 GCF_040683475.1 Kitasatospora sp. NPDC093558
GGTCACTTGTCACCGTCCCGGGCGAGGCGGGCGAGGGCGGCGGCGCGAGCCAGGTACAGGACCTGGGCCTCGTCGTCGAAGTCGATGCGGTGCGCGCGGACGTAGGAGCAGTGCAGGAGGGAGCCGAGGACGTCGTCCGCCTGCACGCCCTGGGTGTGCGGGCCGGGGAAACGCCGGCGATAGGAGTCGAGGGCCTGGTGACGCCGCGCCCAGGAGTCGACGATGACGGAACCCCCGGGCTCGACGCGCAGCGCCGCCCAGTCGCGAGCCGGGTCTGCGAGGCGTACGGCCTCCTTGAACACCGGCCTCGGCACCGTGGCCGGTGCATGGGCCGGGACGTTGCCGACGAGCCAGCGCAGCCCGGCGGCGGCGGAGCCGGTGAACCCTGCCGCAATGGCGACCGTGTGGGCGGCGAGCAACGCCTGTCGATCGGGCAGCTTGGGCTGGGACAGCTGGGCGAGGACGGCGGCGGAGTCCGTGCGGAAGACCTCCTCCGCTGCGGCCCACGCCGGACCTTCTCCCCAGCGTCCGGTCTCCGCGTACGAGGTGGGGTACACGACTTCGGACAGCAGCCCGGCATGGTGGAGCTCGGAGGTCCAGGTGCTGATTACGGCGGCGGCGGGAGCGAAGCCGGCAGGGTCGGGCAGGGCGATGCGCAGCCGCAGGTGTTGGTGCGGGTCGCGGAAGCGCACGAACCACCAGTCGGGCTCGCCCAGCCGGCGCAGGAGGTCGGGCAAGTGCCGTGCGAGAACGGTGTCCTGGCGCTCCAGGTCACCGTAGAGGGAGGCGAGGAGCACGCGGGAGGTTCCGGGGGCGTCGCCGTGGCCTCGCTGCAGGATCCGGGCCGGGGTGGGCTTGGGCAGGCGTGGCCAGGCCGGGGCACGGGTGGCGACAACCGGGACGGCGATCTCGTGGGCCCGGCCGCCGGCCCAGCCGAGGTCGGCCGGGGACGGCTCCTCGACAAGGACCGCGTGCGGGGCGGAACGCAGGTGGTCGCGCAGCAGGACGCGGTGGCCGGGGTGGTCGAGGTCGAGCGGCAGGCCCTGGCTGTCGGCGGCCAGCATCATGTGCCGCGGGGCCCGGCGCCGCTTCACCCATGACTTGAGGGCTTCGTCCCACACCTTCTGCGAGGTGTTGCCGGCGGGGAGTTCGGCGGCGGAGAGCCGCCAGGCGGCTGGGGAGAGGATGACACGGCCGTGCCGCACCCGGGGCCGGAACGGCAGCGCGTGGAGCGAGCCCCAGTCGAAACTGGTGACCTGGGTGGCCTGGGCACGGGAGAGCTCGGTGATCAGCCGGGCCAGCGGCGGGGTGTGGGTGCGTAGGTTCAGCGCGTGGGTGGCGGCGGCCTCGATCCGAACGCCGAGAGCCGGCGCCGCCAGGTACATGCGTCGCCCGTCGCAGCCCACTGCGAGGTCCTGCGGGCCGAGGACGCCTTCGGTGGCGGGGCGGTGCTCGGCGAGGCTGATCACCAGCTGACCGGTTGCCACGCTGCGGGCGACGTGTCCGGTCGCCGGGTCCAGCGGCGGGAACGATAGCTGAGCGGTCACGGTGTGCTCGTCCATCACCGGCAGGTTCGCCAGCACGCGGGTCCATGCCACCCGGTGCTCGGGTTTGAGTAGGTGGAGGAAGCGGCCGACCGAGACACCGGCGGCCCGGGAAACCGACACCACCTCCAGGCGGAAGTCGCCCCGGTCGAGGTCTCTTTGGGAGCCGGCGTGAAGGCGGGCGATGACCTCCAGGTGCGCAGGGAGCCGAGACTCGGTCGGACCCAGGTCGAGCAGGGCGAGCAGCGACTCGTCCAGGACGACCTCACGTGCGCCGTCGAGCGCGGCCCGCTGCGCCAGGGCAGCGAGCAGTTCATCGCGTTCGTCGAAGCGCGGCTGATCGGATGGCCGGGTACCGGGGTAGCCGTCGGGCCAGCCGATCCCACTGTCGGCCACTACATCGAGCAGCGGCACCAGCGCGCCGCGGCCGTAACGCTCGTAGAACCTCTGGTGGTAGGACCGCCACGCTGTCGTGCCGTTGGGGGCGGCGCTGAGCCGGGCGAGCAGGTGGGCGGCTCGCGCAGCTTCGTCGGCCACCGCGTGCGGTAGGACGAGGTCGGCGTCCAGCCGCAGGTCGACGGCCGGCTTGGGACCACTGCCGTCAGTGGTGTGGAGGTCTGCCAAGATCTCGGCTGCATCGGAGATTTGCTCGGCACCGGCGCCGTCCAGAGCCATCAGGAGGTGCCCGAGGGGGTCCGGGTCGGTGGCAGGGGCGTGAAGGTTCGTGATGAGCGCCTTCTGGGCGATGAGCTCGAACAGGGTGCCGGTGACCTGTTCGGCTGTCGCGGTGGGGAACTCGGCGTGGACCTTGTCGGCCAGGTCCTGGAAGCACAGAGGCCGGCACGCGGTGGCGAGGGCGAAGGCAACGGGGCGGGTGTGGCGCAGCGACGTCTCGGCGGCGACGGTGTTGCCGCCGGACCGGGCGAACGGCCGATGGGGGACGACGAGACGGTCGCCGCGAACCTGGAGGGTGTTGTTCGCCGTGACGTCCAGAGCAGCCAGTACGACGGGGGAGTGCTCCAGCCGCTCGATCGCCCGGGCGAGCAGGGCGGCCGAGGTGCGGGTGGCAACATGGTGCTCCATGCCCCACCGCAGCTCGCAGGACGGTCCGAACGATGCTCCCTGCACGCCGGCGAAGTACCCGAATGGCGTGGGTCGGCCAGCCGTGCGCAGGAGATAGCGGGCGGTGGAGCGCCCGGCGCGCCGCACTTCGCGCGGATCGGGCTGAGGGGCGGCGGTAAGGCGCGCGACGCGATCGGCGAGGACCGGGCTGGCCAGACCGAGAGCCTGGGAAACGTGATCGTCGGCCCACACG
>NZ_JBFBDY010000724.1:0-2857 GCF_040683475.1 Kitasatospora sp. NPDC093558
GGGGCGTGCGGCACATGCCGCACGCCC
This sequence comes from Kitasatospora sp. NPDC093558, assembly GCF_040683475.1. Lineage (NCBI taxonomy): Bacteria > Bacillati > Actinomycetota > Actinomycetes > Kitasatosporales > Streptomycetaceae > Kitasatospora > Kitasatospora sp. NPDC093558. The sequence goes on from NZ_JBFBDY010000724.1 coordinate 28, forward strand.
CCTTTTCCGATTCCGATCCCTTCCGGACGCCCCGCCCGCCGGATGTTCGTAACCGCACGGGCCCTGCCCGGCCAGGCCGTTCACCACCCGGCGCGCGCCACCGACCCGCGCGGACGACATTGCCGGAAACGGCTGAAACCGCGTCACCCCGCTCGCTACATTCACTCGGGTGACAATCCCCCGGGGCACCGCCCAATCCCCCAAATACCAGCGCCTCGCCGCCGACCTGCGCCGCCGCATCGCCGAGGGCGAGTTCACCGCCGACGCCGCCCTCCCGGTCGAGAGCGAACTGGAACGCCAGTACGGAGTCGCCCGCAACACCGTCCGCCTCGCCGTCGACGTCCTCGTCAACGAAGGCCGCCTCGTCCGCCTCCAGGGCAAGGGCACCTACCTGCGCGAACACCCCGTCCTCGACCACCGCGCCTACGGCCCCGCGCTGCCCACCGCCCCGCGCGACTGCCTCGCCGTGCCCACCGCCGTCTACCTCGGCGAAGCCGCCGAGGCCGGCCGCGAACTCGGCACCGACTTCGAGATGATGATCGTCCGCGCCCGCGTCGACATCGCCGAACGCCTCGGACTGCGCCCCGGCGAGGCCATCGTCGTGCGCCGCCAGCTGCGCACCCTCGACCGCGAGCCGTACTCGATCGAGGAGAGCCACTACCGGGCCGGCCTCGCGGCGGGCACGCCGCTGATGGAGCCCGACGCCGTCGAGGGCGGCGACGAGGCCGTCCTCGCGGCCCTCGGCCGCACCGAGATCGGCGCCGTCGACCACCTCGTGGCCCGGATGCCGGGCCCGGAGGAGGCCCAGTGGTTCCAGGGCGGCCCGGGCGTACCGCTCATGGTGCAGACCCGCGTCACCTACGACCGGCGCGGGCCCGTGCGCGTCATCGAGACCCGCTACTCGGCCGACCGCAGCCGGCTCGTCTACGGCGTCGGCGACCTCGGCGCGCGCACCACGCTGCCCGCGCCCGCCGCGCCCGTCGACCAGGCCCCGGCCGACGCGCCCTGAGGCACGCCGGCCCGGAGGCCTCGCCGCCGGGGCCGGATCAGGCCGCGAGGGCCTTCTTGACCTGCAGCAGGCTCGGGTTGGTCATGACGACCCGCTCGCCGCCGCCCACCGGCGTCACCAGCACCGTCGGGACCGTCTGGTTGCCGTCGTTCACCGACTCGACGAAGGACGCCGACGCCGGGTCCTCCTCGATGTTGATCTCGGTGTAGCCGATGCCTTCACGGTCCAGCTGGCTCTTGAGGCGGTTGCAGTACCCACACCAGGTCGTGCTGTACATCGTCACGGTGCCGGACATCGAGGGGGCTCCTTCGGGGAGGGGACGGACGGTCTCTGGTCTCCGGACGCAACGTCCGACGGGCGGCGGTCATTCCGGCCGCCGGGTCCGGGGCGAGCCGCCCCGGAAGGACGGCAGGGCCCGGAGAGCCAGAGCGATCATCCTGCGATCACACCGGGCCTGTGGACAACCCGGCCCCGGTTGTCCCACCGGGCTGAGAGGATGGAACGCATGCAGGAAGACCTCTTGAGCGGCGGCCCCGGCGACCTCTGGGCCGATCCCGCGGCCGCGGCCCGCGACGCGGGCCCCGACGCCGTGCTCGCCGGCCTCGACCCCGAACAGCGCGCCGTCGCCACCGCCCTGCACGGGCCCGTCTGCGTCCTCGCCGGCGCCGGCACGGGCAAGACCCGCGCCATCACCCACCGCATCGCCTACGGCGTGCGCAGCGGCGTCTACCAGCCCCAGCAGGTCCTCGCCGTCACCTTCACCGCCCGCGCCGCCGGCGAGATGCGCGGGCGCCTGCGCCAGCTCGGCGCCGACGGCGTCCAGGCCCGCACCTTCCACGCCGCCGCCCTGCGCCAGCTCCAGTACTTCTGGCCCCGCGCCGTCGGCGGCCCCGTCCCCCAGCTGCTCGAACGCAAGATCCAGCTCGTCGCCGAATCCGCCGGCCGCTGCGGCCTGCGCGTCCAGCGCACCGAACTGCGCGACCTCACCGCCGAGATCGAATGGGCCAAGGTCACCCAGACCGGCCCCGACGACTACCCCGCCGCCGTCCAGAAGTCCGGCCGCGACGCCCCCCGCGACCCCGCCGAGACCGCCCAGGTCTACCGCGTCTACGAGGAGGCCAAGAGCCGCCGCGGCGTCATCGACTTCGAGGACGTCCTCCTGCTCACCGCCGCCATCCTCGAGGACCGCCCCGACATCGCCGACCAGGTCCGCGCCCAGTACCGGCACTTCACCGTCGACGAGTACCAGGACGTCTCCCCGCTCCAGCAGCGCCTCCTCGACCAGTGGACCGGCCCCGGCGGCGGCGCCAGCCTCTGCGTCGTCGGCGACGCCAGCCAGACCATCTACTCCTTCACCGGCGCCACCCCCGACTACCTGCTCAACTTCCGCAGCCGCCACCCCGAGGCCGCCGTCGTCAAGCTCGTGCGCGACTACCGCTCCACCCCCCAGGTCGTCCACCTCGCCAACGGACTCCTCGCCCAGGCCCGCGGCGAAGCCGCCCGCCACCGCCTCGAACTCGTCTCCCAGCGCGAGGCCGGCCCCGAACCCGTCTACACCGAGTACGACGACGAACCCACCGAGGCCGAGACCACCGCCCGCCGCATCAAGGACCTCCTCGCCACCGGCGTCCGCGCCAGCGAGGTCGCCGTCCTCTTCCGCACCAACGGCCAGTCCGAGGTCTACGAACAGGCCCTCGCCGACCTCGGCGTCCCCTACCAGCTCAAAGGCGCCGAGCGGTTCTTCGAACGCCCCGAGGTCCGCGACGCCGGCGTCCTGCTGCGCGGCGCCGCCCGCGCCGCCGCCGACCCCCTCACCGACGG
>NZ_JBFBDY010000725.1:0-2851 GCF_040683475.1 Kitasatospora sp. NPDC093558
GGCCCCACCGCCCGTCGCCGGGTGGTGGGGCCGCAGCGCCATCTCCTGGGGCGCAGTGACTTCAGGAGCGGGTCTCGACGGCTGCCGGGGCGGGGGTGCGCCGGCGGGCGAGGGCTGTGCCGGTGAGGGCCAGGGCGGCGGTGAGGGCCGCGGAGCTCAGGAGTTGGGGGCGTGTGGCTTCGGAGGTGGTCATCAGCAGCATCAGCGCGCCGATCGCTGCGATGACCGCGCGGGTGGTGGCGGGGAAACCCCGGGTGCGGAGCGGGAGTCGGCCGGTGGATTCGAGGGAGCGGCGCAGCACCAGGTGGGAGCAGGCGACCGCCAGCCACATGAAGAGCATCGCCGCGCCCATCGCCTTGGCCAGCAACGGCAGGGCCGCGCCGGGGGACAGCGCCTCGGGGACGACGGCGGCGAAGCCGACGGCGGAGGCGGCGGCCACCGCGCGGGCCGGGACACCGCGTCGGGTGCGGCGGGCCAACGCGGTTGGGGCGTCGCCGCTTTCGGCGAGGGAGTGCAGCATGCGCGAGGTGCCGTACAGGTTCGCGTTGAGGGCGGAGAGCAGGGCCACGACGATCACGGCCTGGGTGACGGTGCCGGCGTGCGGGATGCCGACGCGGCCGAGCGCGGCGACGTACGGACTCTCGTCGGGGCGGGCGTCGCGCCAGGGTAGCAGCAGGACCAGGACGGCCACCGAGCCCAGGTAGAACAGGGCGATCCGCCAGATCGCGGAGCGCACCGCGGTGCGGATGCTGCGGCCCGGGTCCTGGGACTCGGCCGCGGCCATGCCGATGACCTCCATGCCGCCGAAGGCGAAGACGACGCCGAGCAGCGCCGTGACGATCCCCGGCAGGCCGTTGGGGGCGAACCCGCCGTCGCCGGTGAGGTGGTCGAGGCCCGGTGAGGGGGTGCCGGGCAGCAGGCCGAGGAGGGCGGCGGCGCCGAGCGCGATGAAGGCGACGATCGCGAGGACCTTGAGCGAGGCGAACCAGAACTCGGCCTCGCCGAAGGTCCGGACGTCGGTGGTGTTGACGGTGGTGAAGACCGTCATAGCGGCGAGGGTGAACGCCCAGGAGGGGACGGCCGGCCACCACGCGTGGAGGATCGCCGCGGCGGCCAGGGCCTCGACGGCGATGGCGACCGCCGTCACCCACGTGTACAGCCAGCCGGTGGTGAATCCGGCCCACGGTCCCAGCGCGCGACGCGCGTAGACCGAGAAGGAGCCCGACTCCGGCAGTGCGGCGGCGAGTTCGCCGAGCATGCGCATGACCGCGAGGGCGAGCAATGCGGCCAGCAGGTACGAGACCAGCACGGCCGGACCGGCTGCCGCGAGCCCCGCGCCGGAGCCGACGAACAGGCCGGCGCCGATCACCCCGCCGAGTGCGAGCATCGCCAAGTGGCGTGAACGGAGGGCGGCTTGGGCGTGGCGGGCGGGTGAGGAGGTCACGGTTCTCCCAGGTCGAAGCGGTTCTTCGGGGCGGTCCTGCTTGGCCGGCAGTTGACCAACGTGGCGAGATCTATGTTAGAAAAGCTATCAGCGTTCACAAGTCGCGCTAGCGTTTAGGCAGCAACAAGATTCGCACTACCGTGCGAAGGGGGAGTCATGCCTTCACCGTCCATCACCCGTGCCCGCGGACAGTCCGCGGACCTGCGGGACGTCATGCGCCGCTATCCCACTGGGGTCACCGTCCTCAGCAGCGGCCACGAGGACACCGCCGTCGCCATGACGGTCAATTCGTTCACCTCGATCTCGCTCGACCCGCCGCGCGTCCTGGTCTCCGTTATGCGGACCGCCCGCGCGCACCCCGTCATCACCGCCAGCCGCCGGCTCGGCATCCACCTGCTCGCCGCCCACCAGGGCGACGTGGCCAGGCTGTTCGCCTCCCGGGAGAAGCCCGCCGGGCTCGGGCTCGGCGCCCACCTCGACCGCACCGCCGAGGGGCACGACGTGCTCCCCGGCGCCCTCGCCTCGCTCGCCTGCGAGGTCGAGGACACCTACCCCGGCGGGGACCACGACCTCTTCCTCGCCCGGGTGCTGCACACCACCTGTACCGAGCAGCCGCAGGACGCCCTGGTCTTCCACCAGGGGCGCTTCACCTCGGCTTCCGCGGACGGGAGTTGAGCCCGGCCGCGGGTGAGGGCGTTCCCGACGCGATCCGTACGATCCGTACGGTCCGCGTAATCCGTACGATCCGCACGACCCGTGTGCTCGCCGTCCGCGGTGGCATCGCCGTGCCCGCCGACACCGTGCCCGCCCTGACCCGCGCCACCGAGGACCTGCTCGCCGGCCTGCTGGCCGCCAACCACCTCGACCGGGCCGACCTGGTGAGTCTGATGTTCACCATGACCCCGGACCTCACCGCCACCAACCCCGCGCTCGTCCTGCACGAGTCCGGCTGGGACCTGCCCGCCCTCTGCGCGCAGGACGCCACCTTCGCCGGAGCTCCGCCCCGCACCCTGCGGGTGCTGGCGCACCTCTCCTGGGACCGGCCCGGACGGCCCGTCGCCGTCTACCTGGGCGGCGCGGCCCCGACGAAGCCTGCGGCCTGAGCCCGTCACGCCCCCCTGCGTCACCTTTCCGACCAAGCCTGCGGCCTGAGCCCGTCGCGCCCCTCTCCGTCACCTCTCCGACCAAGCCAGCAGCCTGAGTCGGCCACCCCCTCTCTCCGTCACCCCTCCGTGTCCGGCTTCGCACGCCGGCACGCACCTTCCGAGGACCAGCCATGCCCGAAACCGCCTCCCGCACCGCGCTCGACGCGGTCCTGGACGCCGTCGCCGCCGCCATCGGCCCCGACCACGTGATCCGCTCCGCCGCCCCGGCCGTGCCCCTGCCCGCCGAGGCCAACGTCTCCGC